>DAOUPF010000434.1 GCA_030626265.1 Sulfurovum sp. | reverse complement strand
ATTTGTGCAGCTACTTCTGCAGCAAAATCTTCTTCTTCTATCTCGATGCCTTCACCAAGAGCAAGTCTGACAAAACCTGTCAGTTTTGCAGTACCGTTAACTTCTTTGGCTACTGCTGATAGGTGCTCAGAGACTGAAAGTTTATCATTCATAACAAACTTTTGGTCTACAAGAGTGTTATCCTGAAGAAATCTCTTGATTTTTCCTGGAAGAATTTTCTCCAAGATTGCTTCTGGCTTACCCTCTTTGAGAAGCTGAGCACGAGCTATCTCTTTCTCTTTCTCTATCACTTCGTCATCTATCTGAGACTCATCCAAAAATCTAGGACTCATTGCTGCTGCATGCATAGATATCTCTTTCAAAGCATCTACAACAGCTTCTGCTGTCTCACTACTATCACACTCAGCTGCTACGATTACACCTACTTTACCATTGGCATGGATATAACCGTTTACTGCTGTAGTATCTCCCGCATCTATAGTAGTAAACCTTCTAGCTACAAGCTTCTCACCTATAGTTGCCGTCTGTAGTGACATATACTCAGAGAATGGCTGACCATTGATCTCACTTGCCTCTATAGCTTCTGTATCGGCTAGATTGTTTGCATGAGCATGCTCTACGACTTCAGCAGTAAATGCTTTGAACTTATCATTTTGTGCTACGAAGTCAGTCTGTGAGTTTATCTCACCAAGTACTGCTTTATCAGCAGATATTTTCATGACTATCGCGCCCTCAGCTGCTACTTTGCCTGCTTTTTTAGCGGCGGCTCCTAGACCCTTTTTGCGTAACCACTCACCAGCTAAATCCATGTCTCCATCAGATGCAGCTAGTGCTTGTTTACAGTCCATCATGCCTGCATCAGTCATCTCTCTTAGTTTTTTGATATCTTTTGGTCCAAAGTTTGCCATTGTTTACGCTCCTGCCAATTCTTTAGCAGATGCTACTGCATCTTTGAAATCACCTTTGAAGCTATACTTATCTTCCATAGTTTGGATTGCCTCATCACTCATGTTTGCTACATCTGCATAAGTGTAGAAACCTTCGTCATTTAGTTTACCCTGATATACTTTACCAACACCTGCTATTTTAGTCAGATCATCACCCGCTTTAGCTGGTGCTTTTTCTGCTACTTCTTTCTTTGCAGGAGCTTCTTCTTTTGCTGGTGCTGCTTTCTCTTCAGTTTTTGCCTCAGATAAAATATCTTTAACTTCTGCTTCAGATACATTTGCTTCAGCTGCTGCTACCATACTCTCAGTTACCTCTTCAGTACCCTCAGCTGCTACGCCATTTGCTTCGTCATATATAGCTTTACCTTCAATACAAGCATCAGCTATCTCACGACAGAAGAGGTTGATAGAACGGATTGCATCATCGTTTCCTGGGATTGGGTAGTCTACTACATCTGGATCACAGTTTGTATCTAGTGGTGCGATTACTTTCATACCCATTCTTCTAGCTTCTTTTACTGCGATATGCTCTTTTACAGCATCCACTACAAACATCATATCTGGAAGCTTT
>DAOUPF010000325.1 GCA_030626265.1 Sulfurovum sp. | reverse complement strand
TATACAGCTAGATATACCTTTTATGACTATACAGACTGATGAAGAACTAGAGATTGCTTTGCAGACTATGGAGATGATTCCAAAGTGAATGCTTTAGCTTCACCTAGAAGGTAGTAATCTCTATTGCATATTTCGGGTTTATGCAGCCTTCTAGATGAGGATAAGTCTTAAATCTACAACTCTATTTAGATGGTAGCTTCAACCTAGGCAAACCTCTCTTTGGGTATGCCAAGGCTATAGTGATGAGAGCCACTGCTGTCATATAGTATACCCACATAGGGATTGGTATTGGATCACCTGTGGCATATGAGTGCATACCACTAAGATAGAAGTTGACTCCAAAGTATGTCATGATGATAGTAGCAAATGCTACAAAAGATGTAGCAGCTAGTATAAATGGAGTATCTAGCTTCTTGACTAATCTTAGATGAAGTACAAATGTATATGTCACGATAGCTACATATGCCCAAGTCTCTTTTGGATCCCAGCCCCAGTATCTACCCCAGCTCTCATTTGCCCATACTCCCCCTAGGAAGTTACCGATAGTTAGCATAGCTAGAGCGATGATAAGTGATGCTTCTGATACTGCCATGAGACCATATATAGATTTATCTATGTGGAGACGCTTCTCACTACGTAACATAAATAGTAATAATACTATATAGCCAATCACAGCACTAAGACCCAAGAACCCATAACTAGCTGTTATGATAGATACATGGATAGTCAACCAATAGGATTTGAGCACTGGTACTAGATTGGTAATCTGTGGATTGATATGGCTTAGATGTGCAGTAAACATAAAGATACCAGCTACTATAACTGTCGCACTAAGTACTAGAAGTGAACGACGGAAAAACACCATACCTGCTAGCATTGCTGACCATGATATATATAGCAAGGACTCATATGAATCACTCCATGGAGCATGCCCACTAATATACCAACGAAGCCCCAATCCAAATGTATGTGCTAAAAATAGTGCAAACACTATCACAATAGCAATTCTCTGTGTCCATCTAAAAAAGCTATTTGATTTACCAGCGATAATCTCAGAAAACCCTATAAGAAGTAAAATAAATCCTAATATCACATATACACCCACTAATCTAGGGAAAAGATGCATTTTATTATAGAAAAATTCTGCATCTATTTTACTCTGAGATGGTATTAGCTTGGAACCATACTTATACTGATAGTTACGAATAGTTTGTATATTTCTGTTTGCTCCTGCCCAGTCAGCTTTGACTATAGAATCTATGAGTCCACGTGTCATCATACCCACTGCCTCTTTTGGCAGTCCTGCAAACTTATCCATAGCTTCCATAGGGTTATACCAAGTATCAGCTGGATCATTCTCTAATGGAAAGATTTTAAATAGATTTCCATAGAAAATCATATATATAACATTGAGCTTCTCATCCATAGTTATAACTTCTCGCTCAAATGTACCTCTCTTATTTGGATTTAGTTGATTTGCTTTTTCTACATGCTTTTGTAGTTTATATCCATTGCTACCTACAAATGCATCAGCAAAAGAGGCATACTTTTCATTTCTGTCAATTCCAAGTGCATCTTTTAATTTAGGTGATTTAATCTTCATCAGTTTTGCATGTCTCCAGAGCTCTGGACGAGACAACATACCCATGACTACCTGATCATGGTTAAGACCTTCAAAATTAATAGTACCGTGAATCTTGTAAAGCAGTTGAGCATTTAATGAATTGACTGGCTCCATGCGACCCATAGGGCCTTGTACCATGAGTCCTGCAAACTTCTCTGCTGTATCTAGTGACCCCGTTTTATAAGTCTCTAGATAGTGGTTGAATTGCCCTGATTCTTCTGCTTGTAGTGGTGTAGCACTACTCATGAGAAAGAGCAGAGGCACAAGAGCCATACCAGCACTTTTAACATACTTGATTAGCTTTCCAAATCTTGAACCTCTAGCAAAGAAGTTCCAAGTAAATCCAACAACTAAAAGGAAATAACCAAAATAAGTAGGCCATTTTCCTGGGTCATCATTGACACTAAGTATAGTTCCTTTTTCATCTTGGTCATATGAACTCTGGAAGAATTTGAAACTTCCATAATCTAGAGTATGGTTCATATAGACACGATAATCCATTGTTTTATCACCATCTATCACAGTAACTTCACTAGCATAAGATGATGGAGCCATACTACCCGGATATCTATCTAACTGAAAATCTCTTAACTTTATTGAGAATGGTAGAGGTAGTATCTTCGATCCATACTCGACATCCATCTCCAATTCAGCAAATTTGAATCTCTTTGTATAGCCTTTCATAGACCTCTGCCCTATTAGTTTCTCTACTTTACACTCATCTTTATAACAAACTTCAACAGATAGCTGACCCATACCTTGACTGCCCTGCTTGGTATAGCTATAGTCTGCAAAAGCTACAGATACTGAATCAGATT
>DAOUPF010000017.1 GCA_030626265.1 Sulfurovum sp. | reverse complement strand
TAGAGCAATCTTTATCATCACAAATATATTTTCAGTAGGAACTTTTGGACTTATTTTGAGTGTGGATATATTTAACATATATATATTTTTCGAGATAGCCAGTATCTCTGCATATATCTTGACATCTCTCAATAGAGACAGGCAAGCATATGCAGGAGCTATAAAGTATATGATAGTGGGTACGATAGCTTCGATCTTTTTATTACTAGCTATTATGCTGATATATCTAAACCTAGGTAGCTTAAATCTCATGAGTATTGCTGATAGCTTCCATACACTTGATAGTAGATTGCAGTATATTATACTGCTATCACTATTTATAGGTTTTGGTATCAAAGCAGAGATATTTCCACTCAACTTTTGGGTAGTAGATATCTATCAGGCAGTGCCTACTAGGATAGCATCACTTTTTAGTGCAGTGCTCTCTAAGTCATATCTGTTTGTATTTTTTCATATTGTATATATCTTGCAGCCAGATAGCTCATTCCTCTCATTCTTGATGATGATAGGTATATTGTCATTTGCTGTAGCTGAGATATCAGCATTGAGAAGTAAGAGTATCAAGAGAGTATTTGCATACTCTACTCTAGGTCAGCTTGGAGTTCTGTTTTTAGCATTTGCCTCTGCTGATGTCATTATCATCAGTGGAGCGATATTTTTGATACTGGCTCACTCTATAGCTAGGCTTATGCTATTCTTGTCTCTTGATATTATAGAGGAAAAGATGCACAGTAGCAGAGTAGAGGTGTTTGCACAGTTTCAATCACTGTTTTTGATCACTATTTTTGCTATTGGCTTTCTATCTCTCTTGGGGATTCCTCCTTTTGCAGGATTTATAGCCAAACTTACTATCCTAAAAGGTTTGGCATCTATAGGAGAGTATATGATGGTAGGAGCTATCTTGGCTATATCACTCATAGAGGCTACATACTTCTTCAGGTTATTGTCCTCTAACATAAAGGGTAAAAAGAGCATGGAGATTAGAGTTCCTATATTCAAAAAGATTATGCTATCTATATTGGCAGTAGTTATTGTATATCTAGGTATATTCCCCCAAGAGTTCCTTGGAGTGTGTAGTGATATTGCCCATACCCTTATGCAAGGAGTAAAAAATGTTTAATTTTGAGATCACACCTCTGGGCAATATGTTTTTTGGTATGAGTTTATTGGTATTTGTATCTCTGTTTTTTGTTAAAAATAGAGATAGAGACTTGATGCTACATTCTTTGCTTTTAGGTTCTCTAGCGATGATATTTTATGCTAGTGATTTTATCACACTATTTGTAGGTTGGGAGATTATGGGTTGGAGTAGTTACTTTATCATAGCTAGAACAGCAGATGTAAAAACACTACAAAAGTATATAGTATTCAATCTAGGTGCTGCTTTTGCACTACTAGGAGCTATCATACTCATATATGGAGCCACTGGTAGCTTTATATATAGTGAGATAGACTTCTCAGTAGTACCCAAAGGTTTGGGCATAGTGATATCAGTTCTTTTACTTGTAGCTATATTTGTCAAGTCAGGCGTAATGCCATTTCACTACTGGGTAGTAGATAGTTATGACAAATCAAACCATATCTTCTCTGCAATACTGAGTGCTATTATCTCCAAAGTAGGGATATTTGCTTTTATACTCATATTTTTTCGCATCATTACAACAGAGTATCTCCAAGAGAGTATCTTTGATATAGTTGCATGGCTAGGAGTTATCACTTCCATCGCTGCTACATTTAAGGCGATAAATGAGGATGAAGCCAAGAGACTTTTGGCATACTCTTCCATAGCACAGCTTGGATATATCATTACTATCTTGGCGGTTTTTGGTAGTGTCTCTATAGAGGGAGCACTGTATCATACTGTTGTTCATACTTTTGTAAAGCTTCTGCTATTTATAAATGTAGCAGCTATTATTTATGTCTCTAGAGAGTCTAGATTTGACAGACTAGGAGGATTGCTCTATAAGTATCCTATAAACTTCATACTACTAGTTGTAGGCATCATAGCCCTTGCTGGTGTACCTCCACTAGCTGGATTTAGTAGTAAGTTTTTGATTTATACGGTACTACTAGAAGAGAAGAGGGGATTACTCTTAGCTGCAGTGATGTTCAGCTCTGCTAGTGCATTTTTGTACTCTTACAAGCTAGTGTATGGTATCTATCTAGGACAGAGAACTTCTGATAGTGTAGATAGCTATCCAAAGATCCCTGTGAGCTTTTATATCCCACAAATTATAGGGGTATTAGTCCTAGTAGTGTTGGGTACTACGCCAGGAGTGATAGTCCCAGCATTTAACTCTATATTGACAAGTATTGGTATGGAGAGTGTGGCTTATGAGAGCATATTTGTACTAGGGAGTAACTTTGCCTCATTTAATGGTGGAGTCATCATGGGAGCACTTGGAATAATCTTTGTAGTGATTCTTCTCTTTTTTGTAAAGCTAAAGAATCGTGCAGTGAGAGCTAGAGATAGATTTGATATCAGCTACTGTGGTGAGATTCCAAAAGCTGATGTAAACCTACACTATGGATATGGTATGGGCAAAGAGCTGTCTCGTATAGGACTTGTGAAGCTTATACTAAAAAACAGTTCACATACACTATGGAAGCGTATAAGTCAAATATTTGCTGATGCTTCAAATATCATGCAAAGAGTTTACAATATATCAGCACAGAGTGTTGGGCTATTGATATTTACATTTTTTACAATTTTACTATTTGTTGGAGTTAAATAATGTTTTTAGATATATTAATCATGTTGATTTTGGCGTATAGTTTTGGCTTTTTGTACTATGGACTATATCGTAATATCAGTGCTAGAGTGCATGGTAGATTTGGTCCCTCTATTGCACAGTCATTTTATGACAGTATCAAGCTATTTACCAAAGATACATCTACTAGCTTTGGCTGGATGTTCTATGCAGGACCAATCATTATGGCAAGTGGTGCTTTGATGACAGTGCTTTTTATCCCCTATCTAAATCATGGAGATAGTCTGATAGGGTTTAGTGAGTACGGAAACTTGATAGTAGTACTCTACTTTATGGTGCTAGGACCTCTGGGCAATGCACTAGGTGTTGGGAGTCATGGCAATCCATTTGGAGCTATGGGTATCATTAGAGGGCTTACTAGACTCATAGGTCTGGAGATGCCATTTTATATAGCTGTCATTGGTTTGATGATAGCTAGTGGTACTGCTGATATAGCTGAGATCATGGCAAGCCAAAAAGAGACTTACAACATAGTAGCTCATCCACTGCTCTTCATAGCGGCATTTATATCGTTTCTAGGATTTATGGGTAAGTCTCCTTTTGATGTAGTTGGTGCTCCGGCAGAGGTTTATAGTGGCCCAGCTGTAGAGTTCGGTGGTAAATTTCTGGCATTGACTCTCAGTCAAAGTGCTATATTTTCATTTGCCAAATTACTACTGATGGTCAATCTATTTTTAGGTGGTGCTGATAATCTAGTAGATTTAGTTGTCAAAACATTTATACTGTTCTTAGCAGCTGTATTTGTGGGCAATGTGTATGGTAGATTAACAACTAGCCAGAGTGTAGACTTTTTATTTAAAATCCCAACAGTCATTGCGATTGTTGGACTAATGTTTGTGTGAGGAGACAGTATGCAAGAGGGATTTGTAAGTTATATAAATGATCAAAAAGATATGGCACAAGCTAGCTTGGAAGCAGATACAGAGGGTATCAAAAATACCCAAACAGTCATACAAAAAGCTATCAATTGGTTTAGAGCTAGGAGTATGTTTGTAGTAGCGTACGGTACAGGCTGTGGAGCTATAGAGATGCCTCCAGTTTTTACTAGTAGATATGATATCGAGAGGTTAGGTGTAGTAGGAGTAGCTACTCCTCGTCAAGCAGATATCATGATAGTATCTGGGTACTGTTCACTCAAAACACTCAAAAGAGTTATACGAACTTATGAGCAGATGAGTGAGCCCAAATATGTGATAGCACTAGGTAGTTGTGCTATCAATGGTGGTATGTATTGGGATAGTTATAACACTATCAAAAAGCTTGATGACTATATTGGTGTTGATATGTTTGTGACAGGATGTATGCCAAGACCAGAGGCACTCATAGAGGGCTTTGTAAAGCTCCAAGATAGAATAAAGAACAACAATATAGAACCAGGATATATCAAATATAAAGAGGACTATCAGTTCTATCGAGCAAATCAAGAGAGGCTATTTGGCAAAAATATTGCTCCTGCTTTTATAGAGGATTATACAGGGATGGATATATAATGGATATGATAAAAGAGAGATATGAAGTTGGAGAAAAAAGTAAGAGACTTTTTGAGATAGATATAGCAAAAGATAGCCTCATAGATACGATAAGCTTTCTCATGTCACATACAGACTTTATCACACTATCCATGATAGCATGTGCTGACTGGATAGAGGATGAGATATTTGTATTGAACTATGTATTTACAACTAGCAATAGAGATAAAAATCTTATGCTCAAAGTCTCTATATCTAGAGATGGAGAGGTTGTGCCTACAGTATCCATATCGTCACCACAAGCTGAGGTGATGGAGAGAGACTTGCATGAGATGTATGGCATAGTATTTGATGGCAATGATACTCTGTATGATTTTGCTCTAGAGGGATGGGAGGGGATGCCACCATTGCGTAGAGACTTCGATACTCTGGAGTATGTCAATGAAAATTTTGATTTCAAAGGTGGCAGAGATGATAACAAAGATGTCAAGGCTGAGGTTAAGCGTAGAAAGGCAGAGGCAAAAAAACTAAAAGCTTTAAAAACAGAGGCAAATGAAACAGAGGCGAATGAAGCAAAAGAGGCAGAAGAGGTTAAAAATAATGGATAACAAACTAATAAAAATCTATCATGGTCCTCAGCATCCAGGAATCACTGGAAATATGAGTGTAGAGCTAGACTTGTTAGGTGAGACTATCAAGAGGGCTAGAACACATGTCGGATACCTACACAGAGGATTTGAGAAGCTCATAGAGAGACGCACTGTGATACAGGCTTTTACTATAGTCTGTCGTCTATGTGTACCAGAGCCAGACCCAAATGAAGAGAACTTTGCTAGAGCAGTTGAGGGTCTTGTTGGGTTGGAGATAAGTGATAGAGCAAAGTATATCAGAGTCATGGTACAAGAGATGAGTAGGATAGCAGCTCAGATGCTCTGGATGGGTGGTCAGAGTGGATCTATTGGTATGGGTACTGTGGGGCAGTGGAGTTTATATGACAGAGACTTGATACTAGATCTGTTTGAGGAGTTGACTGGTGGTAGAGTCTATCATATGTATACTTATCCTGGAGGAGTTAGACGAGATTTGCCAGATGGTTTTTTAGGTAGACTGAGTGAGCTGTTGGACTACTTTGATAAAAAACTACCCAAATATGACAGTATATTCTTTGATAATGCTACATTCAAACAGAGAGCCATGGGTGTAGGTGTGATATGCAAAGATGAAGCTCTCCAAAATGGATATGTAGGACAAGCACTGAGAGGCTGTGGAATCAAGAGAGATGTACGAAGAGACAACCCATATCTAGTGTATGACAAGCTAGAGTTTGAGATTCCTACTTATGATGGCTGTGATGTATACAGTAGAGCGATGGTCAGAAGAGCTGAGATAAAAGAGTCTATAAAAATCTTACGCCAAGTTATAGAGCAGATGCCAGCAGAGGGTCTCATCATGCAAAAGATTCCAAAGCATAGAAAGTTCAAACTTCCCAAAGATGATATCTATGTAGCCTCAGAGTCTGCACGAGGTGAATTTGGGTACTACATGGCTGGAGATGGAAGTGAGAAAATCAGAAGAATGCAGGTAAAAGGTCCATCTCTGATACATGGGTATACACTGCTAGAGAATTTACTAGTAGATGAAGAGCTATCCAATGTAGCATTGATTATGAACTCCTTGGGGATTTGTCCTCCAGAGATAGAGAGGTAATAGAAATGAATTTCAATACAATAGATATCAAAGGCATAGTTGCTCCTTTTTCTGCCATAGGCAAGGTGTTTGAACATCCCAAAACTGTATGTTATCCAGATCAAACAAAGGTTGTATCTGAAGGTTACAGAGGGTTTCATACTAATGTATTGGCAGACTGTATAGGCTGTGCAAACTGTCAAGAGATATGTATGAATGATGCCATAGATATGGTCTCTATAGATGAGGATAGAAATGATAGAAACAAGAGTGGATGTATACCTAGGATTGACTATGGCAGATGCTGTTGGTGCAACCTATGTGTAGATGTCTGCCCTCCTGATTCTCTAAAGCTAGGTATTGAGTGCATACAAGCAGATGCAGATAGCAACAACTTCTTATACTACCCAAAGGATAAATAATGATTGGTAAGTTTATATTACTTTTTTTAGTTTGGATTGGATTGACAAATTCTCTAGATTTTCAAGAGTTAGTAGTGGGTGCTATAGTGTCTTTTGCTATAGCGTATCTATTTGGTAGTAGCCAAAAGCTACATTTAGGTGCCATTATTATCAAGTATATGAAGTTTGCTCCTATTTTTATCAAAAGTCTTATCCAGTCAAATATAGAGGTAGCCAAGATAGTACTAAGCCCAAGCCTACCTATAAACCCAGGTATAGTAAAGCTAAAGACTACACTAAAAAATGACTATGATAAGCTACTCTTAGCAAATGCAATCACCCTAACTCCAGGGACTATCACGATGGATATGAGAGGCGAAGATATATACATACATGTACTAAACCTAAAGACAACAGATAAAGAGACTTTACAAAAAGAGATTATTGATACCTTTGAGGTGTTATAGGACTTAATCCGAAATACAAGCACTAAGTACTATTTTTATAATTCTCTTGCATAATTTGGGTTTATCTCCATTGCCATATTGTATAATTTGGGTCAATTAATATAAGGTGACCTATTATGCACTTACCAAGTATCATAAAAACCATCTCAAAAAAACTTAAAAAACACAATGCAAAAGCTATAGTAGTGGGTGGTTCTGTTCGTGACCACTTTTTAGAGCTTTCTATCAAAGACTATGATATTGAGGTGTATGGGTTTGAGAGTATTGACTCTCTTGATAAGATTTTGTCAACCTTTGGTTCTGTCAACTTAGTAGGCAAGAGCTTTGGGGTACTGAAGTTTACACATGAGGGAGAAGAGTATGACTTTTCTATGCCAAGATCTGAGGAGAAGATAGGAGTAGGGCATCGTGGATTTGATATCACTTGTGATGGAGGTATGGATTTCGTACAGGCAGCCAAGAGGCGTGACTTCACGATAAATTCTATGGGTTATGACATAGAGAAAGATGCTTTCCTAGACCCCTATGATGGTAGAGTAGATATGCACTCCAACACACTACGACATATAGATGACAAAACTTTTATAGAAGATCCTCTACGAATCTACAGAGCAGTACAATTTTGTGCTAGGTTTGGTTATGCTTTGTCAACAGAGACATTTACATTGTGCCAAGATATGGTGAGTAGGGGTATGTTAGAGGAGTTACCAAAAGAGAGAGTTTACACAGAGTTTACAAAACTACTACTAAAATCCTCTAAACCTTCTATTGGATTTAAACTTATGAGAGAGCTTGGTATTTTGCAATATTTCCCAGAGCTAAAAGCTCTCATAGGTGTAGCACAATCACCTAAATGGCATCCAGAGGGTGATGTTTGGGTGCATACTATGATGTGTATTGATAAGATGGCAAATATATGTAGTTTGGGGTGTCCTCTCCCCGACAATGAAAAACAGAGATTGAAATATATGTTTGCTATCCTCTGTCATGATTTTGGAAAAGCCACACATACAACTATAGAAGAGGATGGACGCATCCGTGCCATTGGGCATGAGGAAGCAGGTATAGAGCCTACAAAGAGCTTCATGTATAGATTGACTGATGAGCATGATTTTATAGAGAGTATATTGCCACTAGTAGAGCATCATCTAAAGCCATCACAGTTTTATAGAGCCAAATCAAAAGCATCTGCTATTCGCAGACTAGCTACCAAGGTAAACATAGAAGAGCTTATAGTTGTAGCAAAGGCAGATTTTTTAGGTCGTACTACAGAGGAGTCATTATCTGGAGTTTATCATGCAGGTGAGTGGCTACATGAGAAATCAAAAAACTTAAAAGTAATCAACAAACCTTTAGACAACTTATTGCAAGGAAGAGATCTTATAGATTTAGGGTTAGAGCCATCACCAAAGTTTAAGAAAATACTGGATGAAGTATATGACAAACAGATGGATGGTAGCTTGAATACCAAGGATGAAGCGTTGAGATATATAAAAGATAAGATTACTGAAGTGGATTTTCAATATTGACAATAAATATAAAAATGGTTATAATATAGTCATAATGACTATAAAGGATAGAATATGCTAGTCAATGTAGTAGAAGCAAAATCAAAACTTTCAAGTCTTTTGTCTTTTGTGGGCATGGGGGAAGATGAGGTAGTCATAGCCAAGAGAGACAAGCCTATGGCGGTACTTGTATCTTATGAAGTCTTTTTAAAAATGAAAAAACAGCTAAATACAAAGATAGATATACCTCATATAGATAGTGCCACTTCAAGTTTAGACAAATATATAGGTATAGTATCGGAAGAAGAGATAGACTATGGACATAAAGAGAGTAGAGAAGAATACTTAAAAGACAAATACTTATGAAAGTATTAGTAGATACAAATTTATTTATAGATATTTTACTAGATAGAGCACCTTTTTCTAGTGATGCTATACGTATCTATAAGCTTTGTGAGCAAGGCTTAATAGACGGATACATAGCACCTATCACAATAAATAACATTTACTATATTTGCAGGAAAGCGAAAGAACTAGAAAATATCAAAGCATATTTGGCAGATATATCTACATTTTTTATAATAGTACCTATGAGTAGAGAAAGTGTTATTAAAGCAAATAACTTGAAGATGAAAGACTATGAAGATGCTTTACAATATGCTATGGCTATGCAGATGACTTGTGAGTATTTGGTGACACGAAATGTAAAAGACTTTAAGAATTTAACTCATGTCAAAGTACTGACACCTGAAGCATTTTTGAAAGTTTTATAGATTTTGATCCATGTAGAATTTGACAAAAACAATTTTTTACTATAAACTTCCACAAACAAATCAAAGGAGAGACCAATGAAGCAATCTATCATTAACTATATTTTAACTATAAGAACTAGCTCTCTCCTGCTCTTTTCTCTACCTCTGCTTAGTCTCTAAGCAACTTACAAAAACCATTATAGATACCATTGATTTGGTTGACTAGCTTAACATGCTTTTGGCATATACTATAAAGTCCTATATATAGATTAACAGGAAGTGGAGGCTTCAGCCCCACCAAATAGCTTATATTGTTATTGATATGGAGTGGGACTAAAGTCTCCACTTCCTCAATATAGGCTTTGAGAATCTCTTATAGAGAAAGTATAGTACTTAGATGCTTAGTAGTAAATAGTAAAAATACATAAGAGAGAAAAAATGAAAAAAACAGAAGAGACAAACGATTGGAACGCAGATAGATATAACAAACATGCTGATTTTGTATCAGCCTTAGGTATGCCAGTGGTGGATTTGCTTGATCCTAGAGAGGGTGAGAGAGTATTGGAGCTTGGTTGTGGTGATGGGACTTTGGCTGTAGAGATAGAGAAGCTAGGCTCTTGTGTAGTTGCTGTTGATTTGAGTGATGATATGGTAGCCAAGAGTAAGCAGAAAGGCTTGGATGCTCATGTGATGAATGTAACAGCATTGGCTTTTGTAGAGGAGTTTGATGCGGTCTTTTCCAATGCTATGCTTCACTGGGTCAAGGATAGTAGATTGGCAGTTCAAAATATCTATAACTCACTCCAGAGTAATGGTAGATTTGTAGCAGAGTTTGGAGGAGAGGGAAATGTAGAGCAGATAGTTGAAGCTATGAGAGAAGTGTTCGCTAGACATGAGGAGTATGGAGAGTTTGATAATCCTTGGTTTTTCCCTAGGGAGAGTGGATATAAAGAGCTTTTAGAGGATGAGGGGTTTGTAGTAGAGTATATAGAGTTAATCCCTAGACCAACTCCCATAGATGATATATCAAACTGGCTAAATGTATTTGCCAATGGTATAGCCCAGAACTTGACTCCAGAACAAAAATATGAGTTTATACATGAGACTAGAGAGATACTAAAGAGTAAAATATACACTAGCAAAGATGGCTGGATAGCAGATTATGTTAGACTTAGGGTCAAAGCAGTAAAATCATAAATGAAAGTTTAAAAAATGACTCCTTGTATAAATGCACTGAAAAAAGCCAAAGTAGCTCACAAGATATATGAGTACAGAGGGGAGTAAAAATGAAAACAAAAAATATCATAAAGATACAATATCACAAAACAGCAGTAGGTGAACTCATATTGGGCTCTTATGCCAATCAACTATGTTTAGCTGATTGGCGATACCGAAAGATGAGAGCAACAGTAGATACTAGACTAAAAAAAGCTTTGAATGCAACTTATATAGAAGAGGATGATGAGGCATTGGCGCTAGTTCGAAGTCAGTTTGATGAGTATTTTCAAGGAGAGAGAAGAGTATTTGATATACATCT
>DAOUPF010000221.1 GCA_030626265.1 Sulfurovum sp. | reverse complement strand
GGAGTGTCCTAGAGTCTCTATAGTAGGAACTAGAAGACCATCTTCATATACTAGACAACAGACTTTTGAGATAGCTAAAGCTCTAGCACAGAGAGGAGTAGCCGTAGTCAGTGGGGCTGCTATGGGTGTGGATGCTATAGCTCATATGGGGGCAGGTGCTGAGAATACTATAGCTGTGATGGCAACAGGTATTGATATCCGCTACCCAGCTATAAATCGTAGTATGATTACGGATATAGAGCAGAAAGGTTTGACACTCAGTCAGTTTGCATCAGGCTTTAGAGCTACTGCATGGAGTTTTGTATTGCGCAATGAGCTTGTGGTAGCTTTGGGTGATATATTGGTTGTCACTGAAGCTGATGAGGGTAGTGGGTCTATTCGTTCTGTAGAGTATGCTTTAGCTATGGATAAAGATATATATGTGCTAGTACAGCAAATAGGCAATAGTATGGGAACTAATAGACTGTTGCGTGAAGGTTTGGCTAAACCTATCTATGATATCCAAGATTTTGCATCTATGTTTGGGAACCATACAGCCTCAGAGGTAGAGAAAGATGATTTTTACTATTTCTGCCAAAAACACCCTACGTTAGATGCAACTATAGAGCATTTTGGTGAGAGGGTATATGAGGCAGAGCTAGATGGTATGATAGTGGTAGAAAATGGTATTGTTAGGGTGGTGTAACCTAGTAATATTTATACTTCCCATTTTTTACATCTATTTTAATCTCATCAAGCTTTTTTGATAAGATATCAACTAGTATTTCAGATGCCTCTTGATCATCGGCTTCTGCTATATTCCAGTCTGTAATCTTCATGTTTTTTTTGAATAAGTTTTCTAAAGAGTCTCTAATGTCACTCTCTCTACTAGCTAAGTCCCTTTGTACAATACTCTTCTTTACCTCTTTTTTGTTGAGCCAAGTCATTGCATTCTCAAGGTCTTCAAACTGTTTTACCTCTCCACTCATAAACCAAGAGGAAATTTTTATGCTGTACTCTAGCCACTTTTGATTTCCATAGATTGCAATCTTGCTAAAGTCAAAACCATATTTAAGCCCGATTTTAAAGTCATCCCAGGCAGCCCTTAGCTCCCACCCCTCAAGTTCTGATATATCTACGAGGACTTTTATATCTGCCTCTTTGATACCTTGAAGTGCTGAATCTATGAGAGGAGTTATCTTTTCATAGTCAGCATGTGTGAGCTTACCAATTGCTTTAAATGAAAGAAAGAAATGCTTGTCAATCCTTTCAATACCTAAGAAAAGACCATGTCTAGTGACAGTTGATTTATCATTTAATTTAGTTTCTAACATATAAATACTCCTTAACAATAGGTTAGTACCATTATTTATCTAGGTACATTTATGCTTATATTATAGCTAAATTATAGGTTGATTTTATATTTGTGGAGTTTGAGAGAAAGTCTTTTATTTGTCATATAGACAATATATCTATATGACATTAAATAATTTTATTTATTTTCTACTTTTTATCTTTGGAGGCTATCAAGTCTTTGATGACTGTTTCTAGCTTCTCTTGTGCTATAAGTCCTGGTTGTACTATCTGTACTACACCTTTCTGATCAAGAATTACAAGAAAAGGGATAGAGCCACTCCATCCAGCTCTTTGTGAGATATACTCTACAAACTCCATGCCATCTCTATATGAGACTACATCATAGTTCATGCCTTTATCTTTGACAAACTTTTTGAGAGCATCTTTTGGTTTGTCCTGAACTTCAACAGCAAGTATCGCCAAGTCATCTTTGTATTTGTCTTGTAGCTCTATATAGTGAGGGATTGATATGATGCATGGTGGACATCGTGTCCCCCAAAACTCTGCAAATACAATCTTGCCTTTGTACTCAGGAATAGTAAATCCATTCTCCGTACCTTTGATATGGATAGTTTTTCCCTCAAGTGTTTGAATCTTGATAGAGTCATCTGCTGCACTTATCATACCTGTCGTAGCTATCATGAGTATAGTCAGACCTATAAGTATTTTTTTCATTGTCATCCTTCTGTTTATATCTTGTTTTTTCTATTTATTATAAATATATTATATAGCTTATTTTTTATCTTCGTAATGTTTGATAAGTTTACCTATATACTCTTTGTATGCTTTCTTCTCAGAGATACCAGCTGTTATGCCTGCTGTTTGCCCTTGATACCCAAATACTACGGTAAAAGGTAGTGCTCCACCTCTTTTGCTCTTACCTCTAGGCTTATTAAACTCAAATTTGTAGAGAGTTTGCATAGCAAATGCTATATTACCTTGGTTGGATAGTACAGATATTATTGGGAAGTCAATATTATGTTTTTTAGTAAACTCTTCTATATTCTTATTATTAGTATCAATAATCTTTAGTACGGCTTTTTCATTAGCTTTTTTATCTTTTATGAGTTTTTCTAGCTTACTTTTTTCTGTATTTCCAATCTCTAGACCTACAATTTTAATTTTATCTTTAAAAGAGTCCTGTAGACTATTTATATCTTTAAGCCATTTAGCACAGCTTTTACACTCCATTGTCCATACGACTAATATCGTAAGTTTATCTTTGCTGCCTTCAAATATAAAACCTTTATCAGTAGAAAGAAGGTCTATTTTTCCCCCATCTACAGTGGAAACTGTAAACTCGTTTTGAGTCATCCAAAGAGGCTTTTTTACCTTTTTTTCAGTCTTTGTAGCTTTTTTCTTATCGACATTAGTTGTATCTGCATGAGATAGTGAGACCAGAAGAAGAGATGCAATAGCTATTTTTATGTAATTCATAAAATATTTCCTTGATTTTATTTAAGAAGAATTATACCATAGATGATAAACATAATGTTAATGGGTATAATAGTGTCAATGCTTTGATTGGAATGGGTAAATATGATATTTTTATTTTTGAGTCTGTTTGTAATATATGGAGGTTTTATAGCACAGGCAAAAACTCTAGATCAAAAGATAGCCAATATGTTTATAGTGGGTTTTTATGGAACTACAGCTTCTGGAAAATCTAAAGTTATTAGTGATATTTGTGATAAGGGTTTGGGAGGAGTATTGTTGTTTGACAGGCATCCTACTAGAAAAGGACAAGCCAAAAATATATCTTCACCTGCACAGCTAAAAAAGCTCACCTATGCTCTGACTCATAGCTGTTCACATCAGCCACTCATAGCCATAGATCAAGAGGGTGGCAAAGTCCAACGCTTGAGAGAAAAAAATGGTTTTTATGGTAAACATCCAAAGGCATCTACTCTTGGTAAAGCAAATATGGATAGTGCCAAGAGTGCATATAAAAAGATGGCAAAAGAGCTCTCATCTGTAGGAATTAACTATAATTTAGCGCCTGTAGCAGATATGGCGATCAATAAAAAAAACCGTGTCATCTACAAACTAGGGAGAAGTTATGGCTCAAATCCAGAGAGAGTGGCATGGTTTGATAAGATATTTATCAATGCAATGCATAAAAAGAGAATCTTGACCTCTCTAAAACATTTCCCAGG
>DAOUPF010000263.1 GCA_030626265.1 Sulfurovum sp. | reverse complement strand
TGACTATCCAAATAAGCCATATACCTCTCATCTCCATCCTTTTGATCAATTAGGATGACTTTTTCTTTGGATATATCTTTTGCTCTGATTTGCATAATGGCATCCAGTCTGGCTCCTGTGCTGAGAGCAAGGTGAACAAATAAGGTTACTTCTTGGTGCAGATTTACTAAAGCCTCTTTGAGCCTCTTGATTTCATCAGTCTCGAGATATCTATCTCGTTTTACTTTTCGTTTCTTCTTTTCTCTTCGAGTAATATGATCTCTATCGTATCTCTTTCTAAAGCGTATCAGTTTCTCCATCGTGACAGTATCTGCAAAGTCCTGTTTTAGATGCTTATTCCATCTGCCACGGTAATCTTGGCGGATATCATCACTAAGGGCTTTATTTTCTACATAGAGATGCCATACTTAGGAAAACTGTACGGATGTATGTTTCTTGATAATCCTTAAATCAATACCATGTTTAATCTGGTTAATACGCTCTATATGCTTATTGTATGCAAAAAATTCCGTGACTCCTTCACTTCTACATCCAACTGTCTCTCGTCTATTTTTACCTTCAAAGTCTTTATAAAGTATACTGTAACTTGTATCTCCATTTTCTTGCTCCAAAAGATATATGCCTGTGTACCTCTTGGATCGAATTCTTTTTTCTGCCATAGTTTTGTCCTTTTAACTAAAATCTATGGTAACCATAAGTTAAAAAACCTGTCAGAACTATACAGAACTATATATGACAAAAATGCTTAAAAGACTTGATTAAGTGGTACTATGTAGAACTTTAGGGAACTATCTATAACTATACTATACTACCTTGGGTAGCTCCAGCATCTGGAGCCACAACCTCTTAACTTCAAAACTATTTAACTTTCATCATCTCTTCCAGAGTTACTCTGACATTGATACCTAGTGCATTTACATCATATCCTCCCTCTAGAAAAAATACAAATGGTACAGAGGCACTATCTAGTATCAAGCGTACTATATTTCTGATTCCTTCTGTAGTAACATTTAGCTGAGCTAGAGGATCACTTTCATGTAGGTCGTAGCCGGCTGATACTAGTATGATGTCTGGATTGAAACTCTCTACACATTTTGGAAAATCATTTTCATATATATCTAACAGCTCAATATCTCCTCCATCTGGCATGACTAAGAAGTTGGCAGTATATCCCTCTCCTTTGCCACTGCCACAGTCTGTTTCTGCTCCAGTACCAGGATAGGCAAATGCTTGATGTGAAGAGAAGTAAAATACAGTATCATCTTCATAAAAAGCATCCTGCGTACCATTACCATGATGTACATCAAAATCTACTATCATTACCCTCTTGTATCCTATACTTTGAGCATATCTAGCAGTGATTGCTATGTTGTTAAATAGGCAAAACCCCATAGCTTGAGTGGGTGTTGCATGATGTCCAGGAGGACGCACAGCACAAAAAGCTCTATCAAACTCTCCTGCTTTTATACCATCCATAGCCACTATACCAGCACCTACTGCCATTGTCGCAGCTTTGTATGAATTTGGACTACATATGGTATCTGAATCAATGGGTGAACCATATTCACTAGCATCTATTATATTTTGTACATGCTCTATAGTATGTATGCTTTGAAGGATATTGCTAGACACTCCAATAGGAGACTTGAGTATCAACTGTTCTTTTATGGGTTCTATCGCTCTGTTTACTGAGATTAGTCTCTGTATAGACTCAGGATGGGTAGACCCAGTATCATGTTCTAGATATATATTATCTGTTATGTATGCTGTTTTCATAGCTAAAGTATACTGTTTTTTTAGGTTTAATCAAAGTTTCCCATCTCTATGCATATTTCGGGTTTATATAGCAAGCCATAGAATGATATATATGTAGATTAAATATTTTATAGGAGCTGATACCCTAGTAACTAAACTACTAGGAGTATTTGTTAGTTTTATTTAGGTTGTCTTATACTACAACCTGAGAGGAGAAAGATAAAAAGTAATCCTTTGATTAGATAATGCATTACTTATTTATCTCTCTATCTTTTTTTATCCTCTTAAGGCTTTAAGAGGATCAGTTTTTGTAGATTTTTTAATTTTTTGTGGTATTGCCCATCCCTCACTCTCCGCTATTTTTACTCTTTCTATAGCTTTAGGTGATAGGCTTAGTATATCTAAAGTACTTGCTTTTCTATTAGAGTTAGATGAAGTGCTTTTTTTAAGAGTTTTTATAGGATTACTCTGTGCAGTTCTATTTTTCGCTACTTTGCGATAGACTCGCTTAGGTGCATGACCTCTTACATATACTGGTGTTCCCATTTTTGCCCATGTGTACATCTTCTGTGCAAGTCCATTTTCAAGTCTGATACAACCATGAGAAGCAGGATAGTCAGGTACATATCCTAGGTGCATAGCTATACCATAGTTGGTAAGGCGTAACATGTAGTGCATTTTAGCTCCACCGCTTGGTTTTGGCCAGCTATTTGAGACATGATCTATATCTTTTTCTATAACACGAAACTTTCCTGTAGGTGTTGCACGGTCAGGTGTTCCTGTAGAGATACGACCAGAGAAAAGTAACTTGTCATTCTCATAAGCCATGACCTTTTGAAATGTCAAGTTGACCACAATATGTTTGCCTGCAGTAGCAGTTGAAGCCCAAGACAGAGACAGTAAAAATGCGAGAGATAACTTCTTAATCATTATAAACCCTTGTATTACCTATTGACTGGTAAAAATTTTGATAGATAATTGTATCAAAATAACTTAAAACTTTTATATATTATGTTTAAAAAGACGCAACTATTATGTATTTTAGCTGTTTATCTACTTATTTCTATTACTAGAGGCACTATTTCTTTCTCTTGAACTACCTCGGCTGTTGTTTCTAGAACGACCACTATTACTATTTCGTCCTCGTCCACCACCGTTTTGTATAGGTTCAGCTTTGATAGATGGATTTGGTTTGAATCCTTCTATATCGACCTTTTTTATCTTTGTTTTTATCAATTT
>DAOUPF010000187.1 GCA_030626265.1 Sulfurovum sp. | reverse complement strand
TACAATCAATAAAATCTTCTATAATATAATCAGAGTTATCAGTACATCTCATATCGAATACTTTACTTTCATCAATGCTATTATCAATAAGTTTTTGTTTTACTGCCTCACCGCCATCATCAGCATCTACAAGATATGCAACATGAGTTCCTGAATTATCTAGTGAAGGTATTTCTATTGGTGCTGTTTCTGACAAACCATGAATAATTTGAAAACCTAGATATTCTAATTCGCTAACTTCTCTAAACAATGTTGGTAACAGTAAGGTTTCAGTCATACCCTCAACCATTAATGCTCGTCTAATCGGGAAGAAAGCTAACGTTTTAGCACCCATACCTATTAATAATGGAGAAAATCCATTTTTATCTTCAGCCCAAAACTTATTTTGAATTTTACTTGTAAAGTCTTCATCATTTGGAACTATCAATCTAACTCCATTCCCTAAATCTTCAGGTAAACAACCTGCTGAATGAGTAGTGTATATAACTTTATCTGCAACATCTTGCTTAGTAAGCATTTGAACTAAATCAGCTTGGGCATCATAGTGTAGATGTAGTTCAGCTTCATCAATTAATAAAATTGGTTTTGTAACTTTTTCACTTAGAATAAAAGCTTTTAAAGCAATAAACTGTCTTAATCCTTCACTTCTCTCTGCTAAAATAGTATATTCTTCATCTTCCTTAGTATTATTGATAACTTGTATTTCTAAAATATTACTATCAACATAAAATGCAACTTGTATATCAGATTGTGTCCATGTATCTTTAAATGATTCAACTAATTGCTTATTTGCTTTTTTAATTTCGGAATTAATAATTCCATTATTTTTTGAAGGTATTGCATCAAGTATTTTTTTAAGATTTAACTCACTTAATTTTATTAAGTTAGCTAAAGGTTTAGGTGGAGTATTAACAAGGTTTTGATCAATTGAATAAGTAGCTTTCAAGTCTCGTTCTTCTGCTGTAAATTCAAGAAATTTAGGAATACTTCTTTTTAAAGTATTAATTGCCTCATCAGTTGGATTTAGTTTATTTTCAAATGTCATTAGTTCGCCTAATTGCTCAAATAACATTTTTATTTTTATAATTTCTTTTTTTTCATCGTCTTTATCTTTTATATAGCCTTGAATTTGAGTTTTAAGACTATTAATACTTTGTTTTATATTTGGAGCCAAATCTTCATCTTCTGATTTAAAGTAACCTTGTAACTGATTTAATTGTTTTGAAAAATTTACATTTAATTTATTTAATTCTTCTATAACCTCTGTTTCTTCGTTAATAGATTGTATTTCAGATATAAAATCTGTTCTTCCTCTAATATCACGAAGAGGTAATTTAGGAACTAATTCGTATTCTAATTTCCCAACTTGAGGTTTTTTTACAATAAACCATGAAAAATTATCGGCACTGATACTTTCTAAGTCTTCATTACTTAAAAAATATCTTGCTTCAATTATTGTTTCATCTGCCTCATGTCTTGAAATATCATTAGGACTTATTGGAGTATTAGTTTCTAGTAATTTCAATGCTTCTAATACTGATGATTTACCAGCTTCATTAGCACCTAAGAGTGCTACTAATTTTGAGTTTAATGATAAGTTTCCAGACTTATTAAATCTTTTAAATCCTGAAATATTTATTGATTGTAAATTCATAAATTAAAATTCCTTTTAAGTATTTTTGATTCTCATTTCTCCACTCATAAGCTTTCGGTAAAAGTACATCATTCATAACTAGACTCTTTGGCTGTTCTATACTATTATTCTATCAAATCTTTAATCTATATGATATTAAGAATTATTTTATCTTAAGCTTGATGAATACTAGTTTGTTAGTCTATAATGAAAATCTCAAGATAATCAAATTTAAAAACCTTTGACACAATTCTTACACTTCTTTATGATATACTCGAATATGAATCATAAGGAGTATATCATGCAAAAATATCTTAGTCTTTTTATTGGTCTTTTGGCTTTTTTTACTATCACTGTAGAGGCTGCACCAAAAGTAATAACTATCAAAAAAGTATTTGAAAAAAGTACAAAAACAGACCTCTCTCTATGTGCCAATACAAATAGGTATTTTTCGGCTACCAATGGCATAAAAGCCAAACCATACATCAAGCTTATCCCAAATCACTACTTCAATGTAAATATCTCTTATAATGATATCTGCCTAACTGGTCTAAAACCAAATACAAAATACAAATTTACTATAAACAAAGGCATCCCTCTAGGATCAAGCACTCTAGACAAAGACTATACTCTGGAAGGTACTACTACCAGCTTTGATCCTAGTTTTGATTTTCCTGATAGCGGGTATATACTACCCTCTCATGGTGAGATAACAATCCCTATCAAGACTACCAATATCAAGGAGATCTTAGTATCTCTATATAGAATAAACAGCAAAAACTTGATAGGTAGCATCAATGACTATGGGCTATTGCGTAGTGTTGGTAGCTACAAGCTAGATGATATAGCTAACAAAGATGGATACATACTCTGGGAGAAAAAACTAAGGATAAAATCTACTCAAAATGAAGCCAAGACAACTGCCATCCCAGTGGGAGACTTCCTAGGACCAAGAAAGTCAGGTGTATATATCCTAAATGCCAAGATGTTGGATAAAGATGGTGATGAGATATACAACTATGACAGTAGCACACAGTGGTTTATGGTGTCAGATATTGGTCTGTATACTATGCTCTCTGATGATGGGCTTTATATATATACCAAAAAGTTATCAACTGCCAAAGATTACGACAATGTAAAGCTAGAGCTTATAGCTAAAAATAATGAACTACTAGATAGCACTATCAGCAAAGATGGGGTTGCATTCTTCAAATCTAGCCTGTTAAGTGGTAAAAAAGGGCTAGAGGCAAAAGCTATCTATGCCTATGGAGAGGAAAATGACTTCTCTGTACTTGATTTATCCAGACCAGCACATGATCTATCTGATAGAGGAGTAACAGGTAGGCAGAACCCTGGAAGATATGATGCTTTCCTCTATAGCAACAGAGGTATCTTTAGACCTGGTGAGAGTGTAGAATTTCATGCTCTTATACGCAACAAAGAGGGGCTAGCAGAGCCGAATGCAAACCTATCTCTCAAAGTATTTGACTCTAGACAAGTAGAGATATATACAAAAAAACTAAGCACCGATACTCTAGGTCATGCCAGTGGCACTATAGATATAGCACAAAGCTCTAGTACGGGTAAGTGGAGGATAGAGCTATATGCTGGTACAAAAAAGGCTATTGGTAGATTGTCATTTTTAGTAGAGGACTTCATACCACCTAAAATCAAAGTAGAAATAGAAGAGCAAATCTCTCTGCTCAAACCAAAAGAGAAGAACATCATAAAACTCACTGCAAAGTTTCTCAACGGTGAACCACTACCCAATGCCAATGTAGAGATAAGCACCATACTACATAAAGCTAAAAAGCCATTCAAGGGCTACGAAGCATACCACTTTGGTAATATGAAAGAGACATTTTATAACAAAGCTATAGATACAAGTAGTTATAAAACTGATGAGAATGGCACACTAGATATCACTTTTGTCATCAAGAAGAGCAGGAGAAGCTCACTACCACTCTCTGCACATATAGATATATCAGTCAATGAGCTAGGTGGTCGTCCTGTTCATAAAATCATCAATCAGTTTTTTGCAAACAGAGATAGATATATCGGTATCAAGCCAAGCTTTGATAATGCCTCTGTAGATATGGATGACAATGCCATATTTGACATAGTATATCTAAGAGACACAAAGCCATCTCCTGCCAAATTGACCTATAGACTCATAAAAGAGGATGTCAACTGGCATTGGAAATCCAATGATAATGGCTGGGAATATTATAAAACATACAGTGATG
>DAOUPF010000186.1 GCA_030626265.1 Sulfurovum sp. | reverse complement strand
GTATGTTTCTAAATATAATCTGTTTTTTTCTATCTATATTATCATCTTTGTTACTCAATGCTTTTAATGTTTTTGTAAAAGTTATTGGCTTATATAGGATTTTGTCAATATTAGACTGGTATTGTTTTAGATTTCTTTTTTGATCAGCTGTTGTCATAACTATTATCTTGGTATTGATATCAAGGAACTTTTTGAGATTGCCACCTCTTTGACGGAACTTATGGTCAATAAACAGTATATCAGGAAGCTTGGAACTATCTTTGATTGCCAAGAGTGTTTCATCAGTATAGCGTTTGATATTTGCACCAGTATAAGCTATGTAGGATTCAAGATCTTTGTTGATATAGTACTCAGTATCTATGTGTGAGTTAAGAATACCAATAGTATAAGAGCTCATATCCTCTACAACTCTTTTGTTCGCATTTTTAGGTTTTTTTAATACTAGGGTAAAGTAGAATGTTGAACCTTCATCTTTAACACTCCTGATAAGTAGTTCACTTCCCATAACATTGATTAGTTTACCTGATATAGAGAGTCCAAGACCAGTACCTCCATACTTTCTGCTTGTGCTTACATCAGCTTGAGAGAAAGCTTCAAATATCTTTTTCTGTTGCTCCTTTGTGATACCAATTCCTGTGTCAGATACTGAAAATTTAATTTTAGCTTCATTGTTACTTTCAGATATCTTTTTTATAGAAACACTTACTTCACCATCTTTAGAAGTAAACTTGATTGCATTGCTCACAAGGTTGACAATGACTTGTGAGATTTTTGTAGGGTCACCGTTTAGCAATGTAGGAAGCTCTGGGTCAAGGAAGATATTGAAGTCGATGTTTTCCTCTATAGCATTAGCAGAGTATGATTCAATAGCAGCTTCAAAACTCTCTATAGGATCAAAGTCTATATTTTCTAGCTCTATCTTCTGTATTTTTATTTTAGAGAGGTCAAGGATATCATTTATGATTTTTAAAAGATGCTCAGAACTCTTTTCAACTATCGATAGGAACTCTCTCTGCTCTTCTGTTACTTCAGTCTCTTTTAGTAGCTGAGTAAACCCTAGTACACCATTGAGAGGGGTGCGTATCTCATGAGACATACTTGCTAAAAATAGGTCTTTTGTCTGATTAGCATCTCCAATGGCTTTAATCAAAAACTTATATATAAGGTCTATCTGTCCATTTTCAATCAGCCGTTTGATCTTTTTTTGTTGATCTTTATCAAAAACAAGCTCTATATCACGATATGTATCTTCATATAGTTTTTTGTTTTTTGTTTTTATAAAACTTAATGAAAGAAGTTTTAGAAACAGTAGCAACAGTATCAATGTCCCTACAATATAGACTATATATAATCTATTGGTTTTAGAAATATTCTCTTCATCCAATTTCTGGATATGCTTATGTAGTATCAACTCTACTTTATTAAAATAATCTCTCTTTTCATTGACTTTATTTAACCATTCTATTATGGAGATACTATACTTACCACTTGTAGAATCATGAGATATCTGTTTACGCTCTTTTAAAAGGAGATTCTCATATTTCTCAGAGGAAAGCAATGAAGTAATCTCAGATACAATAACTATATCAGATATTTTATCAAACTGTGGTAGCTTATCTTTTGCAACTATTTGATCCCAGATTATATTATCTTTATCACTCATAGGAGTCTCTTTGAGTAGTATAGAGTATATCTCTGTATTTTCCAAGATCATATTTTCTTTGAGGGCAAAAATTTTCTCATATATTAAAAGAGAGTTCTGAAGTTCTTCGGAGTTTTGCTTAAAAGAGAGTTCATTAAGTATATTAGAAAATGGTGTTAGAACCTTGTTGTGATATCCATAAAATAGGATTTCTGTATAGTCACTATTTAAGTTGTCTACCTCATGTCGTACATGATGTAATGCACTATGTATATCTTTTATATATCTACTATATAGGTTTGATTTAGCTTTATTTTTTATATATCTATCTAATTCTAATAATGCCTGATCAACACTCTCTCTGATTTCATTTATTTGAGTAAATTTACTTCTTTTGTGTGTTACTATATAGGTGGCACTATTGATTCTCTCATCATCTATTTTATCAATGACTATAGTGATTTTATCTAAAAAAGCTGATAGATCTGCACTTTTTTTTGTGATGCCTTGTTGCTGATAGGAGAGGTATGATTGATAAGAGAGAACTCCTGCTCCTCCCATACTCAGAATAATAAGTATATTTAGTATTATTGTACTCTTGAATATATTCAAGTCTATCCTTCAATTAGGTTTCATATTATTAAACCAGAAATATGCAATAGAGATTACAAAACTAGCACAAGTCATTGTATCTAGGGCATTGATAATAAATCATCGCTCAACCTTTGGGTTAAACTCAAATTTCTTGCAAACACCCTAAACATAAGCACTATTTTTATAGTTCTATTGCATAATCTGGGTTAAAACTAAGGAGACAAAAAAGTAGAGCTACTCCACTTTAGCTTAAGGAAGTGATACCTTTTCTTTGTGTAGTCTGGCAATCTTTAAGTATAAAGACCCATGACTTTCTGTCCTTGCTTCACAACAAGTTTAGCTTTTAACATTAATATTTGTATTATTATACTATAGATTAGTATCAAATATATTAAATTTATCCAAATATCTCTCTATGCTCTATCTTGGTACAGTAATTTTGTACTACTGTCATCCCTGCATCTTTAGCTCTCTCTGCGGCTGCATTATTGACTAGCCCTAGCTGTCCCCAGAAGACTTTGATATCTCCTCTAGCTATACATGCGTCTGCCACCGCATCAAAAGCAGCTGGTTTTCTAAATATATCTACCATGTCTATAGGAAATGGTATTTCAGAGAGTGAGCGATATACTTTCTCTCCTAGTATCTCATCTCCTTTTGGGTATATAGGTACTATCTTGTATCCAGCGTCCTGTAGGTATTTGGCTACCATATGGCTGGCTTTGCTAGGGTCTGGAGAGAGTCCTTGTATAGCTATGGTCTTGACACTCTCAAATATTTCTCTCATATCATCTTTGTTGCTATTTATTGTGGGAAATTCACATTCCATTTATTATCCTTGTCTATTGTTGTTTTTGGATATAATTCTGTCAATATCATATCTAGGAAAGTATTAATGTTGGATTTGCAATCGATAAAACAGGCACAAAAACGAGTATCAGATGTGATACATCGCACACCATTCTCATACGCACCAATACTTAGTCAGATAAGTGGCTATAAGGTCTACCTGAAAAAAGAGAACCTACAAAGAACAGGTGCATTCAAGCTCAGAGGGGCATTCAACAAGATATCCTCTTTAGTGGAAGAGGGCTATAGAGGTGGTGTAGTAGCTGCCTCAGCTGGCAATCATGCCCAAGGAGTAGCGTTCGCTGCCAAACATTTTGATATGGATGCTACTATCGTGATGCCAGATTCTACTCCACTGACCAAAGTTATGGGGGTCAAAGAGCTAGGAGCTACAGTTATCCTAAAAGGTGCAAACTATGATGAAGCGTATGCCTATGCAGCTGAGTATACCAAAGAGCATGATTTAGAATTCATCCATCCATTTATAGATGATGAGGTGATAGCAGGTCAGGGTACAGTAGCACTCGAGATGCTAGAATCAGTATATGATTTAGATGCCATGATAGTGCCAGTTGGAGGTGGTGGCCTCATATCTGGTATATCTATAGCTACAAAAGCTATAAATCCATCGATAAAAATCATAGGAATTGCATCTGAGGGTGCTCCTGCTATGAAGGAGTCTTATGATGCCAAGAAAGCCATAGATAGCGTGAGTGTGCGTACTATAGCTGATGGTATAGCAGTCAGAGACACTTCACCAGTGACTCTAGAGTATATCACAAAGTATGTAGATGAGATG
>DAOUPF010000446.1 GCA_030626265.1 Sulfurovum sp. | reverse complement strand
CTAGGTACAAAACAGAGTGACGAGCTAGAAGTATTAGCCCTCCTCATAGAAAAATACGAAGATAAAGCATGGGCTATCTCTGAGCCAGACCCCATAGAAGCTATCAAAGTCCGCATGGAGCAAATGCACCTAAAACAGAAAGACCTTGTACCGTACATAGGAAACAAAAGTAAAGTCTCAGAAGTACTTAATCGCAAAGTAGGGCTCTCATTGACTATGATTTATAATTTGGCAAAAGGGTTGCATTTGCCTTTGGAGGTTTTAGTGCAACCTCAAAAGTAGGGTGCGTTTGCTAGTGCACCATGCGATTAATTTGAATACAATAATAGTTCCTATATCTGAGTGGCAAAAGTTAAATTTTTTGTGTTAACCTGCAATAATCAAGAACTTTTAATAGGTTAGTTTCATCTTCTCCTGCTATATATAAAGTAAATTTTTTTCCAATTATAAAATAATGTTTATTATTTTTCAATTTAGGAAGATTACTGGTAAATTCTATAACTTTCAATCCTTTAATATTTTTATATAAAATAGTATAATTACTCATTTTCATTACACTAATGAGATTATGTATTTTTTGCTTTGTTTGATTGTTGTCAATGAGATAAAAATTATCAATAAAGATAGTGTCTCCATCTAGATATTCGTAAGTATATGGGTTATTTTTATTTTGTATAAAGTCCTTTGGTATAAGTATAGTACATTCTTCTAAATTTACTGTATGAAATGATTCTATATCATATCCAAAAGATATATTTGTTATCAAGAGTAATGTAGATAGATATGCTTTTATCATTATATTATCCTTACTCCACCGTCACACTCTTAGCCAAATTCCGAGGCATATCCACATCATTTCCAAGTCTTACAGAAATCTCCAATGCTAGCAATTGAGTTACTACCATCATCTCAAAAAATTCTAACATAGGGTGAGAGTCGTATAAAGTCTGTATGAAATCATCAGCTAGTTCAAATGGTTCAGGAGATATGGCTAGGATGGTAGTGTCTCTAGCACTTAGCTCCTCTACATTGGACTTGATTTTTTCATAATGCATGGTTCGTGGCATGAGAGCTACAGTGAATAGTTCACTATCTGCTAGGGCGATGGGGCCATGCTTCATCTCGCCTGCGGGGTAGCCTTCGGCGTGTAGGTAGCTGATCTCTTTGAGTTTGAGTGCACCTTCAAGTGCAAGTGGGAAAAATATATCTCGTCCTATAAAGAAAAAGCCATGTCCATGTAGATATCTTTTGGATAGTCTATGTAGTTTTTCATGGAGTTTGTCTGTGACTATGAGTGCTTTTGGAGTGTGTAGCATAGCATCTATCTCTTTGGCAATCAGCTCTTTAGAAGCAGTACCTCTCTTTTGTCCTAGATATACAGATAGCATCCATAGCACCATGGTTTGAGTGGCAAAAGCTTTTGTACTAGCT
>DAOUPF010000106.1 GCA_030626265.1 Sulfurovum sp. | reverse complement strand
GAGCTCTAGTGATGAGTACCTCATCATCTATATCTGTATTGAGTAGATATTTTCCCTCCCAGTACTCACCGTAAGCCTCTTGGCTGACTAGTCTTTTGTTCTTTTTGATAGTCCATTTATTTGACTCTATAGCAGAGTTTGGAGTAAAACTACATGCTCTATATACTTTTGAGTCTCTATATGGATGTGCTATGTATTCACACTCGGCTACTGCTTTGTAGTCTGCTATCTTGACTTTGATATCTTTGCCTGTAGATGGTAGCTCTACAGCAGAGATATGATAGCTTTTGAAGCCTGATTGGGATATATTTCCTAATGATGGAACTGGCTCTACTGGAGCTACATCCCCTTCTGCATAAGCTACTGCATCAACCGATCTACTTCTCTTTGCCTTTAAAATATCCTCTCTTACACTTGCAGTCCAAGGTCTAAAATGCTGTGGTTGTAGATACAATCTTGAAGTTTTGGCATAGACATACGCCTCTTTGGCTACTATATCTATACCACTGTGGTTGTTTAGTGCTAGATACTGTGTGATATGTATACTATCTTGGCTACTCACCTCTGCTTCATAGAGTAGATTTGCCCCTATATACCCTGCTGGTATATTTATCTCTAGCTCACCGATACATTTACTCTCTGTCATCATAGCTTTAGCAGATGGAGCTTGTCTTTCAAACTTATCCGTAGCAGTCTCCAACTTGGAACTTATGCTCTTGATATCTACTCCTAGCTCTGCTTTTCTCTTACCTATTTTTTGTGCTGCATCTATCCATTTGGTAGCATCTACATCTGTAGGGCTTGCTATGGTAATGAGCTGATCTAGTGTACTAGACTCATGTTTGAGAGCCTCTCTTGCAGTATAAATCTCTTTGATGATATTTATCTCTTTGCAAAGTCTCTTCTTATCCGAACAATCAGCGACTGAGAGTAGAGCTATACTCTGTCCTTCACACGAAGCACTAGCCCCTCTGCTAAATCCAACATAGTTATCCATAGGTATATAGCGATACTTCGCTCCATCATTATAAATCTCCAGAGTAGAGGCAGCAAGCGAGCTGACAAGCACCATAGATGCCATAAAAGTAGGTATAAGTAGTTTTTTTAACATTAGTTATCCTTTAGAGGTTCCCTTTAGCAAGATTATAACTAATATAAGAAAACCATTTCTAAATAGCTAGTATTTTTTATTGGTATATTCTAGTAGATCTTTTTCACTCAAATCACTCATGAGACTCATCATGTTTCTAGGAGAGAGTAGCTTCAGGTTCTCTCCTTTCTCTTTCTTTAATTCACTTGAGAATTTACTCTTGGAAAATATGACAAAGGTATCTATATCCAGCTCTGCCCTCTGACATAACTCTTTGAGTTTTGTCAGATCACTTTTGCTGGCTTTAGCCTTGGAGTATTTGCAAAGTCCAGCTATCATGCCACCTGACTTTCTCTTGGCCAATATATCTATCTCCACATTTCTATCCCAGTATGAGCCGATACTAGCTATATATCCACCATTTGCATCATTTTTGAAACTCTGCTTTACTATCTCCATCACTAACTGGCTATAGATAAGATTAGTAAATTCATGTTTGAGATGAGTCCATTTCTCTTTCATCTCTGCATAATCACCCTCTTTGATACCTTTGTAATAAGGAGAGATAGAGGAGAACCAAAACCTCATAAAAGGCTGAGTAAAGAGGAGTTTGTCAGAGTTGTCATCTTTGCCATCTACTGGTTTCTCTATAGAGGTCTCCAATACTAGTAACCCATTGTCTATCAAAAAATCGATAGCATCTTCACCTTCTTCTCTCTTTAGGTTTGCTCTTTTGAATGCAGAGTGCTCTCGTCGATCTCCTAGAGCCAATGCACTTAGAAGTGAATGATACACAGGGTTACTCTGAGTGATGAGAGTAGTATCTCCATGGATATACCTATAATTTGCAAGCACTTTTTCTTCTATAAGCTCTTCTATGGACTTAGACATATCCACTCTCCACCCCATACCACCAAATACAGCAAAGTACTCAACTGAACGCTCAAAATCAGTAGCAGAGTTTAGATAACAAAAAGATCGGAAGTGTTCTAGTAGTGTTGGATGTTTTGACATGAAGTGTACCTTATTTATTTTGGTAATTATAGCTAAAATAGGATACTATTCATTAGACTTGAACTATATAATAGGAGCAATACTATGGATAAACTGCAAAAAGTTGGCTACACAAACTTCATGAAAAAGTATTTCCAAGAGAACAAAGAGCTATTTCACTCACTATCTAATAGTCAAAAACCAGAGACTATGATCATCACCTGTAGTGATAGCCGTATCAATCCATCTATGCTACTAGATGCAAAACCCGGAGAACTATTCATCACCAGAAACATAGGAAATGTAGTACCCTCATATCAACCCACAAAAGGCTCTACTCAAGCTGCCATAGAGTATGCTGTAAATATCCTAAATATTAAAAAGATAGTCATACTAGGTCACAGCAACTGTGGTGCTTGTGCCCATATGTATCATGAACCACAAGCCAATGACCCAAAACTACCTCATGTAGATGAATGGCTCCAAAACATCATACCTGCCAAGAGTGCCGCCATGCTAGAAGTACACGCTGATCAGAGCAAAAACATATTTGAACTCACAGAAAAACACAATATCATAACCTCACTACAACGCCTCATGGAGTACCCATACATCCAAAATAGATTGATAAATGATATGATAAGTCTAGAGGGTTGGTGGTTAGATATAGCAAGTGAGGAAATAGAGAATTATGATTTTAGTAGTAGGCATTTCATAGCTATATAATCCCTATTCTTAGCTAAGAAAAAGAACAAATCAATAGTAGAGAATCACTCTTCTACGACCCCAACGAAGAGCCCTTCTCCTGTCAGTTCCCATATAGATATCTATCTTTTTACGCCATCTTTTATTCATCTTATCTCGTACTGTATATACACCCCTAAGACCTGATATTTTGACCCGAGAGCCATTAGTAATGCCGTATGATGTGATAAGGTCTCTAGATACTGCGATAATTTTCATGCCAGGTCTTATGCGGTTATTCCAAGCTGCTAAAAATGGTGTCTTATCAGTCTGTCCACGATGAGAAGTATATGCAGTTGCTTGTACTCTAAGTTTGCGTTTAAACTTCTTACTTTTAGAGTCCAAGAGCTTTTTGCTTTTTGCTTTTTGCTTCTTGAGTGCTATTCGTGCTAATTTTTCTCTCTCTTTTTTTATTTTTATCCGCTTTTTACGTAATCTCTCTTGCTTTGCTTTCTCTTCTATACGATTTATCTCTGCTATCTTATGAGGCAGTGGAAGTGTCAGTTTTTGACCTATCCTTATCATTGACTTTTTATTGAGTTTATTATATTTTTTTAGTAGTTTGACATTGATATTAAATTTTCTAGCAACAGAAGAGAGAGAATCACCTTTGACTACGATATAGCTAGCTTGGCTAATGGTATCTACCTTCTCTTGTGATAAAGGTATCAGAAGCTTTTGTCCTATATGAATGATTTTTTTACCATTTAATGAATTTGCTTTAGAGATAGTGTTGGCTTCTAGTCCAAATTTTCTAGCTATTGCTATGAGGGAGTCACCTTTGACTACAGTATAGTTAGAAAACTCCTCTTTGGGCTCTTCTTGACTTACATTTAATTCTTGATTTTCTTTGGCTATTTTTTTAAGAGGCTCTTCTACTTTTTCTTTTTTCTGTTCTACTTCTTCTTGTTTTTTCTTTAGGACTTCTTTTTCTTTTCTTGCCTCTTCTTCTCTTTTCTTTAGAGCTTCTTTTTCTTGTTTTATCTCTTCTTGCTTTTTTATTAGCTCTTCTTTTTGTTTCTGTGCTTCTTCTCTCTCTTTTAGCATTTTATTCTTTGCTAATCTTTTTTGCTCTTTCTCTTTTTGTCTTTTCTCTTCTTCTTGTTTTCTTTTTAATTCTATCTTTTGTTTTCTTATCTCTTCTTTCCATTTTGCTTTTTCTCTCTGAGCCTTTTCTATCTCTTTTTTTTTCTCAATTTCTTCTTTTTTTATTTTTTTATTTTTAATTTTTTTAATTTCTTCTTTTATAGGATCTGATTTTTCTTCTATTTTCTTATGAGAAAAATATAACCTCTCTTCTCTATTGATATATTTGTGGATTAGTCCATTGAGGGTAAGTTTATTCTCTTTTTTAATATATTTGGCAAGAGGGACTACTCTTTGAGTGATTGGCTTATTGTGGATAGTTTGTATACTTTTTTTACTTTTATCTACTCTTAAAAACTTGATACTGTATGGATCACACTCTGTTACTCCAGCTTTCCATTCACGGCAGCTTATATCGCCTGCTGTGAGCGTTAGTATCGTAAATGATAGTATCGTAAATGTACGCCATAAAAAAGTCATCAATCATGCACTAGTATCTATAAAAATACTAACATCTCCTCTTTGATTTTATCTTTTTCCACTACTATATCATGTACGACAGGTCTTGAAAAAAGGTTATTTATCATCGCTGGTATCTTTAGCTCTGTAGAGTCTGAAATCTTCTTTAGTGCTTCCATATCACTACTAGTCTCTATATCCAATGCCTCTGCTACACTAGGACTAAACTTCGTCCATTCTGCTGTAGAGCAGATGATGGATGATAGTTTTTCATCTCTTAGATTATGGTATGCCTTCATACATGTGGCAGTATGTGGATCCATGATATAGCCTCTCTTGGCATACTCTGCCATGACTTCTCTGCCTTCTTCATCAGAGCTATATATCGCATCAAAATCTTCTCTCATCATCAAGAGCTCTTCAGGGCTCAGAGAATATACACCATCACTCTCTAGTGCATCCATCATCTCCTTGGTTCTAGTAGCTCCAAATTTATCAAAAAGTACTCTCTCTACATTTGAGCTTTTGAGTATATCCATGGCTGGTGATTGAGTCAAGATAAGCTCTCTATCTCGGATATCATATTCACCTTTGTTTACGAAGTCTGTTAGTATATTATTGATGTTTGACGCTATGAGTATCTTCTCTACTGGCAAGCCTGCTTTTTTAGCATAGTATGCTCCCAGTGCATTTCCAATATTACCACTTGGTACTATGAGATATACATTCTCTCCTAGTACAATATCACCTTTTCGTACGAGTTCTAAATAACTATGCAGATGATAGATGATCTGAAATATAATCCGTCCAAAATTTACAGAGTTAGCAGCTGAGAGCTTGATGCCTTTTTGGCTAAGCTCATCTCTAAACTCTTCAGAGGATAGTAGAGCTTTGAGTGCTTTTTGTGTATCATCGAAGTTGCCTTTGACTCCTATGACTTTGAGGTTCTCTGCATTCTCTGTGGTCATCTGTAGTCTCTGCACATCACTAGTACCACCATCAGGGTATAGACATGCAACCTTGATATTGTCACGGTTCTTGAATGTCTCTAGAGTAGCTGGTCCTGTATCTCCACTGGTAGCTGCCATGATGAGATAATTCTCATCTCTACTCTTTGCCAGAGAGCTTAGTATCACCCCAAATGGCTGCAAGGCCATGTCTTTGAAAGCACGAGTTGGTCCATGATAAAGCTCGGAGACGAAACAGTCATCCTCTATACTCACTAGAGGTACAGGATTGTTTGGATCATCGAACTCATCATAACGGTTCAACGCTTCCCAGAGCAGATCATCTTCAATATCTATATCAAATTTTTTCAGTAAATTAAAAGCT
>DAOUPF010000243.1 GCA_030626265.1 Sulfurovum sp. | reverse complement strand
TCCTTCTCTGATATCCTTGACCATTACAGTACCCTCTTCTGTACCATCACTCTTCCAGAGCTCTCTACCATTAGTACCATCATCTGCTCTGAAGTATAGTGTACCATTGACATTGGTTAGATATTCTGGAGATGAGTCATTATCTCCTTCTCTGATATCCTTGACCATTACAGTACCCTCTTCTGTCCCATCACTTTTCCATAGCTCAGTACCATGGACCCCATCATTAGCCGAATAGTATACTATAGCTCCTACTGAGGTATAGTTATATGGTCTAGAGGATATGGTATTTGTATTGATATCTTTTGTAGCATATGTGCCGTCTGCTTGACCATTGGTCATCCAAGGCTCCAGTCCGTACAGTATACTATCTAGACCTAGCATCATAGTCTCTAGTACTGTTATCTCTACAGTATCAGCAGTAGAGTCTGAGTTGCCATCATTTACTATGAGGCTAGCTGTATATACTCCTGTTTTGTCTGCTGAGAAGCTGGGATATATAGCAGTGGTGTCATCTAGTGTAGCACTGCTTCCTGTAGGAGTATCTAGAGTCCAATTGTAGCTCAGTGTAGTACTATCTGAGTCACTGCTGGCACTACCATCTAACGATAGTACTACATTTGAGCCCTCATTGACACTCTGATTATCTCCTGCATCTGCTACTGGTACTTCATTTACTAGAGGGTCTGAGCCATTGGCTACCTCATCACTGTCAGATGTACCATCTCCGTCATCATCATCATCAGCATAGTCAGGTGTACCATCATCATCTGTATCTGTCAGCCATACGCCAGCAGTATCAGCTATGGATTGTATCTCATCCTCACTATCTACATCCTCTTCAGTTAGTGTAGCTATATAGGTGTTGATATCATCTATACTGACATCTCCTAGCTCTACACCTGCCGCTTCATAATCATCTGCTGTAGGTGGTTCTGTAGTACCACCACTCTGGGCATAATCTGTTATGATATTCATAGCAACTTCTTGTGGGGTGTTCCCCACACCACTACCTCCACATGCTGTCAACATTATAGCCACTGCACCTATCAAAAACCATTTCAATATATAAGCCATTTTCACTGAATACTCCTAGAATCATATTTTAAGAGCTATAAATAACCCCTAATCATATATTATATAACTTAGAAGATTAAAAGTTTATAATTCAATGATAGAAGTAGATAGATTTTGTAGTAGAGACTAGGTTTATGATATTGTGTCCTCACAACATCAAATATTTACAGAGATAAAATTATCCGCCATACTTCACCTGTCTCAATGCACCTGTTATATCATCCTGACGCATAAAATGCTCTCCTACTAAGAAAGCATCAGCTCCTATTTTGGAGAGTTCTACTACAGTCTCATGGTCAGTTATTCCACTCTCTGCGACTATTATCTTTCCATTTGGAATCAGAGGGATAAGCTTTTGACTCAGTTTCATATCCATCTCAAAAGTCTCTAGATTTCTATGATTGATACCTATGATATTTGCACCTGCAAAGATAGCTTTGATCAAGTCAGTTTTGTCATGTATCTCTACTAGTACTTCCATACCAAGATGTAATGAATACTCTAGTAACTCCTTAAGCTCTTTACGAGATAGAGCCTTGGCTATGAGTAACACATAATCCGCACCAAATGCTAATGCCTCAACTAGCTGATACTTATCGACTATAAAGTCTTTTCTCAGTAGTGGTATATTGACATATCTACGAACCATGCCTAGATACTCTTTGTCACCTTGAAAATAGTGAGGTTCAGTCAGTATAGATAGTGAATCTGCTCCACCTTTTTCATATGCTTGGGCTATAACCATAGGATCAAAATCCTCACGAATGATACCTTTGCTAGGGCTTGCCTTTTTGACCTCAGCTATGATACGATATGGGTTCTCTTCAGTAGAACGAAGTGCAGAGTGCACATCTTTTGGCATAAAAGGATTGAATGCTAGTGAACGACCTAGCCACTCCATAGGATATTCTACTTTTCGTCTCTCCAAGTCATCTTTAGTCTTCTTAATAATCTCATCTAAAATATCAGCCACTCTTACACTCCATATATGATTTTAAAATTTTGTTTTCACACCACACTGCTGGATAAGATCCCAGTGTGTTTTGATCTCTTCTTCGCCTAAGCCCTCTTTTGCAACTACTGTTTTCATAATCTCATAAGCCTCTTTGCACTTGCCTTTTTTATAAAGACCCCATGCTAAAGAGTCTAGATAGTATGTATTGGCTGGCTCTTTTTTCAATGCTATCTTAACTAGCTCTATACCTCTATCTATATTCAAGTCATGATCTATGAGAGTATATCCATAGTAGTTGAGATACAGTGGATCTTTTATACCTTTTTTAACAGCCTCTTCTAGTAGTGATTGCATCTGATTGAGTGCTTCTGGTACTATTTTACTCGACTTACGTGCTTTTTCATAAATCAGCATACCCTCTTCTGCTAGCCATTTAGGGTTTTTTGTTTTTTTGTATAATATTTGGGCTGTGATTTGGGCTTTATCAAATAGATTTTTCTCTTTGTAGAATGTATAGAGTATCTCTTCATTATCTTTACTCTGCTCTAGGAATGATATAACCCCATCTATATCTTTTTGGTAGAGAGAGATTTCAATAATCTTTTGTAAGAAATACTTTTGTGGATCTCTCTTATATAGCTTTTTATACAGGGCTGATACTTTATCTAATTTTTTCTCTTTTGCATACATCTCTATGAGCTTAAAATACGCTCCTACTGATGTATCTTCATACTTATTTATATGAGTTTCAAGCAGATATGTTGCTTCATCTTGTTCATTTGTTTTCTTATCCATTATGGATACCATCTGAAGTAGTATAGACTCATCTTCATATTTTTTATAAGCATTTTGTAGTATCTCTACTGCCTCTTTTGGCTTGCCAAGCTCCATCTTGAGTGCTGCTACTGCCATCTGATCTTCTATAGAGGTATCAAAAGATAGATACTCATCTGCTACATCTTCTGCATCCTCTAGTGAACCCTGCTGTATATATAGTGCCACAAGCATACGATACAGCTCAGCATCTCTATCTGTAGGGTGTGCCGTAATCCACTTCATTAGATTATCTATAGAGTGGCTTGGATCACTTTTCTGTACTAGTGCATCTTTGGCTTCTTGTATCAGATACTCTTTTTTTCCTGTTAGTCGATACAGCTCATCATATATCTTTCTACTCTGTGTAAAATCTCCACTCTCTTCACCCAAAAGTGCTTTTATGATCAAAACATCTTCAG
>DAOUPF010000280.1 GCA_030626265.1 Sulfurovum sp. | reverse complement strand
TTTAATTACTGGACTGTTGAAATATTTAATATATATCTTATTGTGTATTTCCGGAGTAAGCCTGACATCATCTGCCCATGTTTTTTCGTGGGTAAATTCTTCAAATGTGCCTGAAACTGGTAAAGAGCTATGATATCAACATATATACTCTCCTAGCACGAGATATACTCAAACTAAAGTATCCAGAGACTATCACGCCTGCCCTACCCAAAGCCAAGCTCCTCTCTAGCAAAGAGATCTCTAGCCCTATATACTGGGCAAAACTTAAAAAGAAGATTTTTTCCAAAAAAACAGATTTGAATTCTCTAGCAAGAAAGTACAAATCAGATGAGTCTATCGGATACTATACTTATATCAAATCAAAAGCCAGCAGAAATGTAGAGCAGTATTTTCCTATGCCACATAGAAAGCTACTAAGTAAGCTACCAAAAAGCCGTCAAGCTATACTCTACGCCATTGCTAGACAAGAGAGTAGATTTATACCTGGGTCTGTATCCTCCTCTTATGCTCTGGGTATGATGCAGATAATGCCTTTTCTAGTAAAGCATCTTGCAAAAGAGAGAAAAGAGAAAATAGACTATGATGATATGTTTAACCCTCGCACATCTCTCATATATGCAAATGAGCACATGAACTACCTCACAAAGTGGATACAACATCCACTGTTCATATCATATGCTTACAATGCTGGTATAGGATTTACCAAGAGAATGCTCAGAGCAAAAAAGCTCTTTACCACAAACAAAGGATATGAGCCATATCTAAGCATAGAGAGACTAAACAACTCACAAGCAAACAAATATGGTAAATATGTACTAGCAAACTATATAATATATATGAATAAACTAGGAGTCCCCATAAGACTCATCGATGGATTATCAACACTTCATATACCATCAAAAACAGATAAATTTAGAAAATAAGGAGAAGAGTAAATTGTCACATAACATTAGAAAAGCCATAGCATTTACTGGGCCATCTGGTAGTGGAAAAACCACGCTGATAGAGAAATTATCTAATGCTCTAGTAAGTAATAGAAAGATAGCCATCATCAAAAACGACCCCTCAGACAAAGCCATCTTTGACAAAGAGGGTAAAGATAGTGATAGATTCTTCAAGACTGGAGCTGATGTCGCTGTAGTCTCACCTACTCGTACTACCATGCTCACTCATGATTTTCGTCAACTAGGTGAGATTGCTGATATGTTTGGTAACTTTGACTTACTCTTGGTGGAGGGGCTTAAAACTCTGCCACTTCCAAGAATCGCAATTTTTAGAAACAGTATAGAAGAGAGTTACCTACCAGTGATAAAAGCAATAGCAGTAGACGATAGTATTAATATTGAAAAATATGATATACCAGAAGGCATTACTATTCTAAACTTAAATGATGTCAGTGCTATAATAGAGTGGATAGATAAAAACAGTGTGGAGATATAAATAATGCAAACAATATTTGATACTATAAAAGAAGTTTCTCTGAAGATTGATGAGATTATCATCAATGAAGATTTAGGATATGTAGATGAGACTAACGCTACTGGTGACCAACAACTCAAACTTGACGTTGCTTGTGACATAATCATAGAAAAAGCTTTTCGTGACAATCCAGAGATAAAAGCTCTCATCAGCGAGGAGAAAGAGGATGTCATGGAGTGTCATGAAGATGGGAAATATACTCTATGTTATGATCCACTAGATGGTTCTAGTATAGTAGATGCCAATCTCGCAGTTGGTGCTATATTTGCCATATATGAGGGGGAGCCCTCAGGAGATACTCTAGTGGGTGCTTCATATGTGGTATTTGGTCCTCGTATAGAGGTTGTTACTCTTGTGCGTGGAGAGAAGCCTATCAGATACAGATATATCAATGGTGCTTATCAGCTATTTCATGAGATACAACTTGGTGAGAAAGGTCATATCAATGCATCTGGTGGCTCACAAAAACACTGGCAAGATCATCACATAAAATTCATACATGGACTATTTGCGGATGGTTATCGTCTGAGATATAGTGGTGGTATGGTTCCTGATTTGCATCAGATTTTAGTCAAAGGTGGTGGACTGTTTAGTTATCCTAGTACAGCTGATAATCCAAATGGTAAACTTAGAATACTCTTTGAAGTTCTCCCTTTTGCATTGATATATGAAGCAGCTGGTGGTATAGCCATAGATGAAAAAGGTCGTAGATTACTAGAGCTCACAGTCTCACATCCACATGCTAGAACACCATGTTTTTTTGGATCTAGATATGAGATAAATAGATTCAAAGATGAATATGGAATTGAATAGTGTCTACTAAATCAGACGACAAGTGGGAGATTCTCTTAGATGAGAAGTTAGCACTATTGGAGAACTGTCAAAGAGAGCAGCAGCTAAAAAGCTGCCTAAACTGCCCTAAATTCCAAGAATGTACACTCAGAGAAGAGTATATAAAATCTGTATATGAGAGTATGAGCAGAGGTGAGAGTGGTGGGTTTGAATTCTAATGAGGAAAGATATATGAAAGAGCTAAGCAAAGAAGATAGAAAAAAGATCATAGACAGTATAAGGACTATTCCTGATTTTCCAAAGCCAGGAATACAGTTTAAGGACATTACTACCCTACTAGGTGACCCAGATGCTTTTCATACACTCATGGAGCATCTAGAGGCTAGATATGCTGATTATGAGCTTGATTATATAGCTGGTATTGATGCTAGAGGATTTATATTTGGTGCTGCACTCTCAGATAGACTCAATGTAGGCTTCGTACCCGTACGTAAAAAGGGTAAACTCCCCTACACTACTGTATCTGAGAAGTACTCACTAGAGTATGGTTTTGATGAAGTTGAGATTCATATAGATGCTTTTGGTCATAATGGCTGCCAAAGTGATGGTAG
>DAOUPF010000023.1 GCA_030626265.1 Sulfurovum sp. | reverse complement strand
CAAAAGGTATGGCTGAGCTATAAGTAGTTTAAACAGTAAGTAGATTTTTAAATCTACTTACTGTCCCATGTTGTTCTGATCTGTTTAGGTAAGTAATATTTAAACTGTTTTGGATGAATAAAAAAGTCTATCTCACCTCTATTTTCTTCAATATCTTCCCAATTATCAATATCTAATGTAATTGCTAAAATAGCAAGTGTAGGCAACTTTGTAAAATGTTCCTCTATGAGAAGGTTAGCAAATTCGGTTACTTCTGGATTGTGTCCTACAAGAAAAAGTTTATCATATTGATTGTCTTGCAGTGTCATGATATTAAGAAGTGTTTTTGGACGAGTCATATAGAGTTCTTCCATATAATGAATACGACCTTTATACTCTATTTTTTCAGCTAATTGATCTGCTGTCATTTGTGCGCGAAGTGCTGAACTACTTAATATAATATCTGGCTTTACATTATGTAAAGATATATATGAACTCATAGTATCAAGGTCTTGTAACCCTCTTTTATTTAGACCTCTCTCAAAATCACCTATATTTTCTTCACTCCAGTCTGATTTGGCATGTCTAATAAGATATAGCGTTTTAATAATAACCCCTTAATAAATAGTAGTAATAATTAGTTTATTGTATCTTTATTTTATACTTTTAACAAGACTAAAGAACAAAAATATCGAACTCTCCACTCTCTCTATTATAAATATATGCTTCCATAGGATACTCTCCTATCTGAAATATAATCTTGCATCTCTTATAGCCTGACTTTAACAGTCCTTGCTTTACTACATCAAATATATATAGCTTTGTATTTAGTTGGTGTGTGGTAGTTTCTCCTTGATATGAGAAGGGTTCACCTTCTATGGGAAAAAACCCTTCTCTTTTGATATGTTTTTCAAACTTTTCTTTATCTTGTAGACCTTGTATATCTAGGACTAGTATTACATCCATGACTAATCCTCCTTTGTCCACTGATATGCAACACCAATGCTACCATACACTGTACCATTGGTATCTCTATGAAGCTCTGAGCTTGCATTGCCATGCTGATAAGTAGGAGTAGACACACCTATACCTCCGCCATAACGTGGAGAACAAGCGACAAACATTAGAACTGCTACAATAGTAAATAATAACTTTTTCATAAGTGGTATTTTATCATACTAATAATATGATAACACAAAAGTTAAACCTGAAATATGCATTTGAGTAATCTCTAATGCATATTTCGGATTAAAGTAGGAGTATTTTATATGGCTAGCTATATATTATTTGACACAGAAACAACAGGAAATCAAGAAATTGATCGTATCATACAAGTAGGTGCTATGATATTTCATGGCAAGAGTGAGATAGAGGTATTTGATGAACTATGCTCCAGTGAGCAAGAGATATCAATCGAGGCTATGGAAGTACACAATATAACACCAGATATCATAGCTGATAAACCAAGATACAGTGAGACTGATTTCTCTAAACGCTTACTCTCTCTAAACTCAAAAGAGAACTATCTCATAGCACACAATATAGAATTTGATTTAAGTATGGTCAAGAAAGAGGGTTTTATAAATAACTATACACTCATAGATACAGTACGCTGTTCCAAACATCTATACCCAGAACTAGCGTACCATAGACTCCAATATATGAGATATGCCCTTGAACTATATAAAGATGAACAAGCAGAAGCAAAAAAGATAGGTATCACCCTCAAAGCACATGATGCTATAGGTGATGTACTGATGCTAAAACTGCTACTAAGCAAATTAACAGTTCGATGCAAAGAGCAGTTCCCAGATACAAAAGTCATGGAGAAGCTAGTTGATTTAACCCAAACTCCAGTATTGATGAATACATTCAAGTTTGGCAAATATAAAGGTCAGAAGATAGAAGATATAGTATATGAAGATGCAGGATATCTCAAATGGATGAGAAAAAATCTTGATTTAGATGAAGATCTAACATATACATTAGACTATTATCTAGAACAAATTTAATAAAACTTGATCAATCCCTATAAATAATATTCATGTCATCCAACAATCCATACTCAAAGTCTTTATGACAGGCAAAACAGTTTGATTTATCTTTAACCTTTTTGGTTTTGTATACTGACCTTGGGATATCTTTGTGTGTCTCTCTCCAGTATGGCGTTTTTGTGATGGCTTTTGGTCTAATATCTCCTAAAGAGTGCATAGTTTTCACAGCTACTTCTCGCGTAGAGTGTTCAGCACTATTTTCTACTAGGTAGTTAAGTATACTCTCTTGGGCATGCATAGTTATATTGTCCTCTGTTATCTTCTCACCACGGTGATTATCAAGTGTAGCCATTATAAGCCGCCATGACTCCTCTGGTAGTACATGAGGAGGATATACTTTGTGACAGTCTCCACAGTCTCTATGGAAAACCATATGCTCTTGTGCATAGTCAATCTCTCTGTATTTTTGCAAGGTTAGGAAGTTGTAGTTAGAGCTGATGATAAAGAAGTACGTAGCGATTGCCAGCACTATAGAGCCAAATGCAAACATTGCTAACATGGTGCTAACCTCTGTATCTTTCCCATCAGTTTTTTTATATCCACTTATCATAGCAAATACCATATTGGTCTTATGCCAAAACTGCTCTATAAATACACCTAATATATGTATAGTAGCCCATACAACAAAAAGATAAGATGCATATCTATGTATGAGCTCTAGTATAAATATATACTGAGTATAGTCATCATTTAGATAGCTTAGTGCCCCTTTTGCCTCTTGAATACCGTAGAGTAAAAGCCCAGAGATTACAATAAATGTTCCTACTATCATAGCCCAGACAGTAAACCAACTAGATGCTGGATTGTGTCCTGCTGGTATCTTTCTCCATCTATTTTGTACTTTCTCTACAAAGTAGTGCTTTAGTTGTGATGGCCTGAGCTTAAATGTCTTAAACTTGGCATACTCAGGTCCTATGAATCCCCAGATAATCCTATAGAATAGCATGATAGTAAATATAAAACCTAATGCCACATGGTCATGAAGCATATACTCATAAAAGGATGTAAAAAATGCTGCAGAAAAAGAGAGTGCGAACATCCAATGTATGATTCTTGTGCCTATAGGCCAAACAAAGACAAAACCTGGTTTTTTATTCATAAATATCCTGTTAGTTATATTTGTATTTATTATTATAATATTATCTAAAAATTATATAAAAGATAACAAAATATAGTTGGAGTAGTTATAAAAATATATAGTTGAGTAGAATAGTATATTAGGAGAAAAATACTCCTAATATACCAGTACGATTATTTATGTATTACTTCTTTTTATGTGGGTTTATATAAAAGTTTTTCTCTATATACATAGCCATTGATTTTGGATCATAATCAAATCCTTTTTCAAATAGCTTTTTCATATTGTGTGCCATTTTATCATGATCTGTACCAGAAGACTGGTTGGTTCCCTCATTTTTGACATCATACAAGTCAAGCTCTAGCTCACCTGCTTGTCTATCATTCATAGGTGGTGTTTTCTTCTCTGTCATACCCTGTGCTTTATCACCATGACACTTATAGCATGATTGAGTATATACTTCTGCTGATGTTTTGGCATATGTTACCTTTTCTCCACCTGCATTATCTTTTGATCCACATCCTACTATAGTCAGCATTGCAGCAGCTGTAGTTAGTACTAAAATTGATTTTTTCATATTGTTATCCTTCATTCTTATGCTCTGCCCGAAAGCATGCCATATTGTGTCATTGGTTTAAGTGCATATACTTTGAGTAACCACCACATCCAACGCTCTTGAGTTGGATCAAACGGGAATGAAGGTGTTGGTTTTTTACTCCAATCAAACTCTGCTAGCATAACAGTACCTATACTTGTAATCAAAGGACATACAGTATAACCACCATACTTAGCCGTTGGCTCTTTGCCTTCCATTACTGATATTAGGTTCTCTACTAGTACTGCATACTGCTTTCTAGCAGATCCACCAGTTTTACCCATTGGAACAGCTGCGATATCACCTAGAGCAAATACATTTTTGTATTTTACATGCTGGAGAGTCTCTTTTTTGACAGGAACCCAACCTTTTGTAGAGCCCAGTGGAGATTTTGCTATCTCTTCAGCTGCTATCATTGGAGGAGTGATATGTAAGAAATCATAAGGAACCTCTACCTCTTTACTTTTAAGATCTATACCATACTCTTCTAGATCCTCATCCCATGCACCTTTCTCTTTCCAGTGTCTATTGAATGTTGCTACTTTATTTTTAGGATCTACTGCTATTAGATTATGTCTATAGTTCCACTTCATATCTCTCTCAGTAAACTGCTTCTGTATAGCATTGTGATACTCAGGTACACCAAACATGGCAGAACCATTTGGATAGAAAGTTAAATCTGCATTATCTCTAGCACCTGCTTCACGAAGTCTAGCATCTGTTAGATACATGATCTTTTTAGGAGCACCACCACATTTGATTGGTGTGTTAGGGTGAGTAAATACACCTTTTACTTTCTTACCAGACTTAGCATCAGCTATAAACTTTTGCATTTGAGTCCATGTATCAGTACCACCATTACCAAAGTATATAGATGCGATACCATTTTGACCAACAATCTTTCTAACCGCAGAATCATCACCTCTAGAAGTGATGGTATCTGTGATACCCAGTCCTTTGATTCTAGAAAAATCAAGTTTAACACCAGCAGCAACAACTAAAAAGTCATACTTGATAGTCTGTCCACCACTTGTCTTGACTGTATTGTTATCTGGGTCAAACTCAACAGCACTCTCTTTGATAAGTTTTGCACCACTTGGGATAAAGTCATCTCTTTTATACTCTGTATCCTCATTTGTCCATAGTCCAGCACCTACAAGAGTTTGTCCTGGCTGATATGATGTAGAGCTAGCACCTGGCTCTAGTATAGTAATATCTGGATTATCTAGTGTGTTAGTTAGCTTTGCGGCTGTTGCCATACCAGCTAATCCCCCACCAACGATTAGAATCTTGCCTTTTGCACTACTACTAGCTTGAGCTTGAGTAGGTACTCCACTACCTAATAACATCGCTGCTCCACCAGCTCCAAACATCTTCATCGCATCACGACGAGAGACACCCTCTCCCTTGAAGTGAGCATCTATGATTTCCATACCCTCTTTCATCATCTTTTCATTCAAAATAACTCCTTTTACTATTTTAGCTTGGGTAGTTTACTATAACTTATTTAAATATCAAGTTAAGGTAAATAAAATTTATTGAATAACTATTACTTATGTGAATTTCTTATATTTAATATAAGGCAGATAAGCACCATTTAATGGGGGGTTGTTTTTTAGTGATTTATAAATGTTACATAATCACACAATATTATCAATAAAATAAAAAATATTGATACAAAAATATAATATATAATATTTTAGTTAAATATCCATAATTATTGCACTCTCATATAGCCATCTACCCTCAACTTTCAAAAATCTACTCTTCTCTGACATATCTCCAGAGCTTAAAGATGCTTGAAAAGCCACAAAAGCTTCCTCTGCTCCATCAACAAACTCTAGTATCTCCAAACCTAAAAAATTAGTACTCTGACAAAAAATATCTATACTCTCTAGCCAACTAACTGTATCTATACTATAATCTGGATTATCTGGGTGGGTTGTTTTGATGATGTATCTACTATCCCCTACGGCATAGGCAGAGTAACGAGACTTCATGAGTGATAGAGCATTTGGAGGTAAGGCTCCTTTGTGGTATTTGGCACAACATTTTTTGTATTTTACATATGAGCCACAGGGGCATGGAGAGTTGGGGCTTATCTTCTTCATGTCTTATCCATAATACATGATAAAATAATATACACTCAAAAACATACCAAACACAATGACTATCCTGTGTAGCCATACAGCAGATAGCCACTGAGCAAATCTAGCTCCCAATAGTCCACCTACAGATGCACCTGCAAATGCCACTAGAGCATGTGACCAAGAGACTATACCCAAAAAAGCAAATATCGCAACAGCTACACTAGCTATGATGGTACTGAGTAGATTTTTGAGTGCATTGTTGGCTTGAATATCATGATATCCCAATATCTGTAAACCAGCCATGAGCATGATACCTAGACCTGCTCCAAAAAACCCACCATAAAGAGCAAATATAAACTCCAAAAAACCACCAAGAAGACCATGTTTACCTGAGTTGGAAAATGACGATACAATCGTATTCAATTTTGCTCCATATGCAAATATAATAGTAGCAAATAGTATAAGAAAAGGTATGAGTTTAGTAAATGCTTGATTGCCCGTAAATATAAGTAAAAATGCACCTAATGTACCACCTATCAAGGCTATAAGCATAGACTTACCTAGCCCTTCTCTATGCTTTACAAGCTCATTTCTATATCCTATAGTAGCAAAAGCATGTCCTGGCCATACTGCTATGGCGTTAGAGGCATTGGCAACTATAGGAGGTAGTCCTGCTGCTAAAAATACTGGAAAAGTGAAGAATGTACCACCACCTGCGATGGCATTGACAATCCCTGCTATCAAACCAGCAAAAAAAAGCATGATAAATATAAGTATCTCCATCAAAAAACCTTTAAAATGAAGGGGGTGTTATCACACTGATATAAGAAGCTTCTTCATCACTTCTATTCTCTATCTTGTGTGGTATGGCAGGGTTGAATCTAATCGTATCACCCTCATATAGAGTATAGTGAGTATCTCCTACCTGAACCTCTATCACCCCTTTGGTGACCACATCACACTCCTCTCCACCTCTAGTGTGTGGCAAAAGTTCATCAGTGATTCTATGAGGAGCTAGCTCTACCAACAAAATCTCTACATCACCTTGGAGATCAGGAACCAATAGTTCACATTTATACAACGGGTCAGGAAAAGATATCTTTTTTCTATCTCTTTTTCTAACTACAAAAAAGGACTCATGCGTATTGTTGGAAGGTGGCTCCCTCTCATCGGAGAATAGAGAGGCTATCGTTGTATTGAGTACTTTGGCTATCTTTCTTAGTGTCTCTACTGAGCCTTGTGTTGAGCCATTTTCCAAGAGTGAGAGCATACTAGATGATATATCTGACTTAGCAGCTAACTCTTTTGCAGAGATTTTCATCTCTTTTCTCAGTTTTTTTATCTTTTCTCCCACATGATCTATATCTGGCATATTTATTCCTAACTACTATTTTATTAATATTTTTGGATTATATCATATTTAATATTATTAAATTAAATTCCTATTTATTTTAATTTAGTTAATATAGTTAAATAGTTTAACCAAATTAAAGGATTTAGTATGGTAGTAGGTTTAATCAAAGAGATAAAGGTTCATGAGTATAGAGTGGGATTGACTCCTGATTGTGTATCGGCTTATACTGAGAAGGGACATAGAGTATTGGTAGAGCATATGGCTGGAGATGGTGCTGGGTTTAGTGATGAGGAGTATCTAGCATCTGGTGCAGAGATCATGACTGATAAACAAGAGCTATTTGATCTCTCAGATATGATAATCAAGGTAAAGGAACCCCTACCAAAGGAGTATGACTTTTTCAAAGAAGGTCAGATACTATATACATATCTACATCTAGCAGCAGACAGAGCTCAGACTGATGCTCTCATGAACAAAAAAGTAAAAGCAGTTGCATATGAGACTATCACTGATGACAATGGACATCTGCCATGTCTAGTGCCTATGAGTGAGATAGCAGGTAGACTTGCCACCCAAGAGGGAGCTAAGTACCTAGAGAAGCCTTTTGGTGGTAGAGGTGTACTTCTAGGTGGAGTCCCCGGTGTCAAGAGAGGCAATGTAGTCATCATAGGTGGTGGCATAGTAGGTATGAACTCCTGCAAGATGGCAGTGGGATTGGGTGCTAATGTCACGATACTAGATATCTCTGCTGATAGACTAGCATACTATGATGATATATTTGGCTCCAAAGTCACTACACTATACTCCAACAGAACAAATATCATAAACTCTATAAAAGAGGCTGACTTGGTAGTAGGTGCTGTCCTCATCCCAGGAGCAGCCGCACCCAAGCTTATCTCAAAAGAGGACTTGAAGCTGATGAAAAAAAGCTCTGTCATAGTAGATGTAGCCATAGACCAAGGGGGTTGCTTCGAGACTTCACACGCTACATACCACGATAACCCTACCTATGTAGTCAATGATGTAGTACACTACTGCGTAGCCAATATGCCTGGAGCTGTATCACTCACCTCCACTCTAGCTCTCACTTCAAATACACTCCGATATGGACTCTCCATCGCAAATAAAGGTCTAGAGAAAGCTCTAGCTGATGATAAACACTTGATGAATGGACTAAATATATATGATGGGAAGTGTACCAATGAACCAGTAGCTAAGAGTTTGGGGATAGAGTATAGTGATGTTAATTTTTAGGAGACTGAAGTACCATGAAAGCTTTGAAATAGAAAAAATGATATTGATAGGATGATAGCTCTCACCAAAAAATATAGTGACTATGATGTCTATCGCACTTTGAAAAGAGCCTTTGATAAATCTTTTATAAGTACTTGTCCATATATTTAAGCTTCTAGCTTCTTTTATAGTATTATAGATTATATATTCACTCCTAAGATTAACAGGACATCATGTCCGTAATTGCCCAAAATAAACAAATAACGGAACACTTTGTCCAAATAACGGCTATCTTCTGCCTAAAAGGACATCACTAATTGTTATAATACTATGTATTTTTACAATTTAATTGATATTTAACCTGTTTTCGTTATTAATAGGATATTCTTGATATACTTTTAATACGGAAATATCGTAATAGCAGGACATTGTGTTCCGTTAATAAATAGTTAGACAAAGGAGTGTCATGAATTTTAGAGCAATACAAACAAAATTAATTTTTTCATCATATGAAAGTGAATTAAACTATATCCAAAAGTGTTTAGATTTTATGGATTTAAAAGTTAATCAAGAACTGAATGAAATTACTAAAGAATATAATGAAGAATTAAAAAAACTTACAGATAGTGGTAGTACTGATGATATTTTTGAATTAAATATGACAGAAGAAGACTTTCTTAATGACCATTTTGGTGAATTACACAATGAACATCAAGATATATCTAAAACATTTATTGAAGCTATATTTATTAGACAGATAGCTATAATGGAAAAGTTTTTTGTACGATTATCTTTTGATGTGTATCATCAAAAGATGAAATGCAAGAAAGAAGATTATATATTACCACCAAACAGTAGTATTAATAAAACATTTACTTGCCCAATAAAAGCAAAAGATTATATAGAAAAATATTTAGATATCAATATCAAAGATAATCCAAGTTGGACAACATTTAAAACATTAAGAGACTTAAGACATAAGTTAGCACATGGAGAGAATATCTTTATTTTTAATAATCAAGATTTACAAAATATAAATAAATATTTTACAATACCTTTACTGGTAGAATTTTCTAAAGTCGGTACAAATATTCACTATCAAATGAACAATAAATTTCAACCAATTTCAGAAGTCAATGAAATATTAAAAAACTTTTTGGCAGATATAAAACAATTAATTGTCTAACAAATCAGAGGAGGAGAACAAGGCTACCACGGCGATTATTCAAGCTATTAAGTGTCGAATTAAGATATTTAAAATAGCAAAACTATCAAGCCGTCTCTCGTTCCCATCCGTCCTCGGTGGTAACGCATACTCCAACTCATACAACAAAATAACTCACTAACCATACATATACCAGTATGCATCGTACGCAGGAGCGATGGGAACGAAGGTTTTGCATTAT
>DAOUPF010000191.1 GCA_030626265.1 Sulfurovum sp. | reverse complement strand
TCTCTTCTGAAACCTCTTTTGAGCTTTGAATCTTTTCTTCTTCTTTTCTTATAGATGATAACTTTTTTGTCTCTACCTTCGTTAATCACCTCACCTTTGACTACAGCACCCTCTACAAAAGGAGTACCTACTGTCAATTCACCATTGTCTAATGCTAGAACTTCTTTAAACTCTACTTCTGCTTTAGGCTCTAGTCCCATATTGTCGAAGCATATGATGTCGCCCTCTGCTACTTTGAACTGCTGACCACTTGCTTTTATGATTGCGTACATTGCAAACCCTTTATTTGTATATCTCTCTTAAAAAGTTTGGGATTATATCCAACTTTGTATTAAGATTTTTTGAAACCTGTGTAATTTATATTTTAATATGTATAATTACTAGGCTTTGCAATACACTCTATCTCTACTTTTACATTCAAAGGTAGAGTTCTCACCGCTACTGTACTGCGTGCTGGCTTGTGCTCACCAAAGTACTCTGCATATATAGTGTTGACTACTACAAAGTCATCCATATCAGCTAAAAATATAGTCGTTTTGATGACATCATTCAAGCTACCACCAGCTTCTTTTACTACTGCTGATAGATTTTTGAGTACTTGATGTGTCTGCTCTTCTATTCCTTCACCTACCAAATCACCCTCAGGAGTGAGCCCTATCTGACCTGAAGTATAGAGCATACCATCTACTACTATAGCCTGAGAATATGGTCCTATGGCTTGTGGTGCTTGTGTTGTGGATATTATCTTCATCTTTACCTTCCTTTAGTTGTTTTCGTAAAATATATAGCTAGTAGAGTAGTCTGAAAACTCAAAATATGTTTTCTTCTCATCAGCATCTTTTTTTAGATTAAAGTTTTTATCATCATATCCATAACCATATCTATATGGTCTTGTTACGCTATCAGTTGTTCCATATGCAGTTGATAGCTTATCAATCTTGATGAACCTTTTCACCAACTTATTCCCTGCATATACATCAAGCACTCCATTTGTACCCGTCCAGTTCTGTATAGAGCGACTGAGTGAGTTTTGAGTCTCTTGAGTACACCCAGTGACAAGTACTATCGCCCCTGCGATTAACAATGCTTTTACTTTCATTTCGTCTCCTTTATGAGCGATTGGTAACTTCTAGTAGATGATAACCAAACTGAGTTTGGACTGGTCCATGCACCACTCCTACCTCATCATTAAATACCACCTTATCAAACTCAGGAACCATCTGGCCCTGACCAAAAGTTCCTAAATCACCGCCCTGTGCCCCTGATGGACAGCTAGAGTTAGCCTTGGCAGCCTCCTCAAATGATAACTCTCCAGAGTTTATATTATCTTTTAACTCTTGACATAATGCCTCACTACTTACTAATAAATGTCTCGCTGATGCTTTCATTATTTATCCTTTTTTATTTGTTATTTTAGCATAATATGTTGTTAACACAAACTATACAAGTGCAAACATTCTACCGCCACCATTAAGGCTGTTCTCATGAAAAAGAGAGATACCTATTTTAGCGTTTCTCTGGGTATGCTCTTCATGTGTAGAACCTGTAAAGTTACCATGTTCAGAGTTAAAGGTGGAGTCATAAAAAGCCAAACCCTCCTCTTTTTTCTCTTGGGATTTGTCATGGTGGGCATTGTCTTTGGATTTGTTTGAGTTTGATGATGAGGTTTTTAGTTGAGCTATGTTACGATTTTCTGCATTTAACATTATATTAGAGTCCTCCCGCTTCTTGCTTTTTTCAATTCAACACTTATATCACTTAGTTTATTAGAGAGTTTTTTTGTTTCATCTCCAATAATGTTTGCTATACCCTGTGAAAGCTTGCTTGCCTCTTTGACTATATGATTTACTCCAAACTCTAGATCATCAGTCAGCTCCTTTTTAGCCTCATCAATATACTTAGTCAAAGGATTATATATAGCCTTATGTAATTGCTTCATCTGTTGAGGTGAAAACTCCAATGCCTCTTTTACTGCAGGACTATTAGTAGTTGCAGATAAATCATTTAGCATCTGTAAGATCTCATCATTTGTAATAGTAAGAGTGTTTAGTTGTTTATTTAACTCTTTGGTTCCATCAGCCATCTCACCTATATGCTCGTTGACTAGTTCCTCTATTAGTTTAATAAACTGTTTTTCTGGCTCTAATGGCTCATTACTTTCTTGTGATTGTGCCATAGCATCATCAAAGGCTTTGAACCTCTTTTCATTTTTATCCCGTTCTATACTATTAGTAATCGTAGCCTCTAAACGACTAATATTAGGGTCCTCTTCCTCTATATAGTTTATCTGTCCTGTCTCTATAAATTTATCAAGTATGACTTTTAAATGCGGATAAAAACTATCTTCTATATCTAGGGTTAATGTCTTCATATATATTTCCTCATTATTTTTTACCTCTATTGTAACATAAAAAATATATTCATGCTAGAACTTATAATAATATACAATTACATATCTACATATCATCTCTAGCAACTTAAAAATATCCAAAATCACAATAGTATCATTATTCATATCTTCTAAATACGATATAATATATACTTTAAAGTAATCTCTAATACTGTTATCATAAAAATCACTACTAGTCTTGCTCAGCCTCATAATTGCCCTATCTTTATGGTAGATAATAATTTTACCTATATAGATACTATCAAGTCACCACTTCTCACTTATTCTTTATTTTAACATTGGCAACACTTTTAACATAAAATTGTATAATCACAAACTTTACTATACAACATTGAAGGCTAAATAATAGAAACATTTATACTTATTATAATACTGATGTTTGCTGGGTATCTGTTTAGGAGGTTTTCAATCTTTCCAGAACAGACACCACAAGTACTGAACCTGTTTATCATCTATGTATCTCTACCTGCGATGGTACTTCTAGAGGTACCCAGGATCAAGTTCTCTTCAGAGATGCTAGTACCTATACTCCTCCCATGGGCTGTCACTATACTAGGGGCTATTACTATCTATATACTCTCCCTGCTGTTTAGATGGAGCCGTGAGACTACAGGAGCATTACTACTAGTAGGGGTTTTGGGCAATACATCATTTTTGGGTATACCTATAGTAGGATACTATTTTGGAGCCAGTGCTATGCCCTATGTAATAATATATGATCAGCTAGGTACCTTCCTAGCACTTAGTACCTATGGGGCTGTAGTCATTGCCCTATACTCAACTGAAAGTAGAGTAAATCCAGCTCATATCATCAAAAAGATATTTACATTTCCTCCATTTATAGCCCTTATCATTGCATTTATGCTCCAAGGTATTAGCTTTGCTGAGTATATTACAGATATGCTATCTATCACAGCCAACACATTAGTCCCCATAGCTCTCATATCAGTAGGGTATAGTCTACAGCTCAAGATCCCTAGAGAACATATCAGTGCATTTAGTATGGGATTAGTAACAAAACTGCTGATACTCCCTATCTACGCTTTTAGTATCATACATATATTTTCCCTAGATGGTCTAGCTGCCAAAGTATCCGTACTGGAGAGTGCCATGGGCCCTATGATCACAGCAGGAATAGTAGCCTCACTAGCTGGTTTTTCTGCTAGACTTAGCTCATCTATCATAGGATATGGAGTACTGTTGTCATTTTTCACTACAGCTGTGGTGAATTGGTTTTTGGTATAGACCCTATATATGAGATATATTATCCTACAGGCATCCCAAATTTTTGTGTGATTAGCTCTCCCTCATCATTATGATATAGGTAGTAGAGCTTATCTTTTACTACACTCAGTCCTGCTAGGTAACGCAGAGCTATGTTGGCTTGTAGAG
>DAOUPF010000375.1 GCA_030626265.1 Sulfurovum sp. | reverse complement strand
ATACACATACTAGAGAATCAACACTTTTGATATTAGAGGATATGTTTGAGAATATTATCGTTGCTGTAGATGGCGTTGATGCTTTGGAAAAGTTTAAGAACAATAAAGTAGATATTATTATTGCAGATATTAACATGCCAAATATGGATGGACTGGAGTTATCAAGAGAAATAAAAAAATTAGATAATAATATTCCTATATTTATATTTTCTGCCCACAATGAGGCATCACTGTTTCTCGATGCTATCAAAGTTGGGGTTGAGGGGTATCTTCTAAAACCATTTGATATAGATCAGTTTACTCAAGCGCTACTCAAAAGTATAGAGAGTGTAAATCTCAGAAAAAACAATCAAAAGTATAGAGATGCACTAGAGGATAAAGTTGATCATCAAGTAGATGAACTAAAAGAGAAAGATAAGCTCTTAATGCAACAGGCGAAGATGGCATCTATGGGTGATATGATAGATGCTATTGCTCATCAGTGGAAACAGCCTTTAAATGCTCTAGGAATGTACTCTGATTTGTTAAGAGGCGACTTCAAAGAGAATATTGTAGATGAAAATTATATTAATAACTTTACTAATGATATACAGACGCAGATAGCACATATGGTGCATACCGTGTCAGAGTTTAGAAACTTTTTTAGACCAAATACTAATATAGAGTTGATAAATCTAAAATCTATTTTTGTCACCATATCATTTTTGCTGAAAGGTGAGTTGCTAAAGAACAATACACAATTAAAATATAAATGTCCAGAGGATATAACTCTATTTATAAATAAAAATGATATAAAACACCTTTTTATAAACCTTATAGTTAATGCAGTAGAAGAGATGGCTAAGCAGGAAGTAGAGAGTAGAGACAGAATAGTGGATATAGAGTGTATCGATAAAGATGATATCGTAGTAATCACTGTTAAAGATAATGGTGGAGGCATACCAGAAGATAGTATAAATATTATATTTAAACCACACTTTACAACTAAAAGTAGCAATGGTGGTACAGGTATAGGTCTATATATGTGTAAACAGATAGCAGATAAGTATCAGGGGACTATAAATGTCAGTAATGATAATGGTGCAATATTTAGGATAGAACTACCAAAAGCATAGTAAATAGGAATTTTTTTGTCAAATATAGAGAGAATAAAGTCGATTTTAGAGAGTAGAATACTAGTGATAGATGGTGCGACAGGTACAGAGATACAAAACCTAGATATACCGTCCAAAGCATGGATAGATGATAAAGGTATAGACCAAGAGGGGTGCAATGAACTACTAAATGCTACAGCCCCAGAACTTATGAGGGAAGTTCACAATGCCTATGCCAAAGCAGGAGCAGATCTTATCAAAACCAATACATTTGGTACCATGCCATGGGTACTAGATGAGTATGATATGGGTGATAGATGTTATGAGCTATCTAAGAAGGGTGCTGAGATAGTCAGAGCAGTTTGTGATGAGTATAGTACAGATGAGATACCTATATTTGTACTAGGATCTATAGGACCTGGAACGAAGCTACCATCACTAGGGCATATACACTATGATGAGATGTATGAAGGTTACAAAACCACAGCCCTAGGTCTCATAGATGGTGGGTGTGATGTCTTCTTGCTAGAGACTTGTCAAGACCCTCTACAGATAAAAGCTACCATACATGCATGCCATGATGCTTGCACTGAGCGTCAAGTCGAAGTGCCTATCATGGTCTCAGTAACTATAGAGCTGAGTGGCTCCATGCTCATAGGTACAGATGCTACTACTATAGTCACTATACTAGAACCATTTGATATACTCTCTCTAGGTTTCAACTGCGGTACAGGCCCAGACCAAGTAAAAAAACATCTACGGACTCTATCTGAGCTCTGTGATATACCTATATCTGTACATGCCAATGCAGGGCTACCACAAAACCGTGGAGGATATACATACTATCCTATGGGACCTGATGAGTTTACT
>DAOUPF010000388.1 GCA_030626265.1 Sulfurovum sp. | reverse complement strand
TCAAGAAGATTATAGATGATATGGGTGAGAGTCCAGCTGTAGGTGATGAGGGCGGTTTTGCTCCAAATCTAAGTAGCAATGAAGAGCCAATCCAAGTCATTATTCAAGCTATCGAAGCAGCAGGGTATAAGCCAGGTGAAGAGATAGCTATAGCTTTAGATGTTGCAGCTAGTGAGCTGGTCAATGATGAGGGCAAATATGTACTCAAATCTGAAAATAGAGAACTCACAAGCGCAGAGCTTACTGCATACTATGCTGATATGTGCGACAAGTACCCTATAGTCTCTATAGAAGATGGTTTGGATGAAGACGACTGGGATGGCTGGAAACAGCATACAGAGATACTAGGAGATAGAGTACAAATAGTTGGTGATGATCTGTTTGTGACCAATGTAAGTATACTCTCAGAGGGTATCAAAAAAGATATAGCAAATGCAATCCTAATCAAACCAAATCAGATAGGTACAGTCTCAGAGACTATGCAGACAGTCAGACTAGCTCAGCGCAGTGGATACAACTGTGTGATGAGTCACCGTTCAGGTGAGAGTGAAGATACCTTTATCGCTGACTTTGCAGTAGCACTCAACACAGGAGAGATAAAGACAGGTTCAACTGCCAGATCGGATAGAATAGCTAAGTATAACAGACTCTTAGAGATAGAAGCAGAGCTAGGGCAGTTTGAGTATCTAGGTAAAGATCTGTTTTAAGAGTTCGGGTTTATTATTATGAATCATGAATGGTTAGGGTTCTCTCTCAAAGGTATGATACTTATATTTTTGGGGATTGTTGCCATGGGACTCTATATAGGAGTCCTACTTTTTGGCGATAATTCACTACTAGTACTCAATCGTCTAGGAGATGAGAAGAAAGCTCTCATACAAGAGAGAAAAGAGATAAAAACATCTAGCCAAGAACTTCAAAAAGAGTATTTTGAGTTACTTCAGTTAACAGAGTAACTCTACTCCTTCGTTAAACTTTTTATATTTATATTTCGTATCAACTTAATAGCCACCATAGATATAATAACCTCAAATAGACTTGCCAAGATAAGCTGATAGTATATATTTAGATCAATAATATTTGTGGTATATCCAATAGTAGCTACAGCAATCAATAGTGTCAAAGGCATAGATAGTGCAAAAGCCATTAGCAAGGCATTACGAGAGCCACTGATACTTTTGAGATAAAATCCAGCGAGTATTCTCATACCTATCATAACAGTTGTTATCAGAAGGGCTCCTGTTACTACACTAGGACGAGCTAGTGCATGTAGGTCAAAAGATGCCCCTACATGTATGAAAAATAGAGGTACTAAAAAGCCAAATCCAAGGCTTGACATCTTCTCTTCCAAGCGTTTTTCATGGTGGAAAAATGCAGATATAGCAACACCCGCGATAAATGTCCCAAGAGCCAGCTCAAGGTCAAGTGCCAACATCATAGATATAAGTATAAAAAAGAGTGCAATAGCTAGGCGAACATCTTGGTCTGCTGTATTAAACTTTGGCATCAAGGTAGTCTTTAACTCAGGGTACCACCAAAAGAGTAGATGTAGTATACGGTAGATGAGAAAGATAGCCAATATAAATAAAAATAGATAGCCCAACTTGACAAACAGCTCTATCCCAAATCCTACACTACTTGTAGCATCTAGAATAGTTAATGCAGTAATACTGGCAATCTCGCCAAGTACACCTACTATAAAAGCTACCTTTATCCACTCCTCATCTTTGCTATAACTCTTTGATAGAGAAGCTAGTATACCTATGGATATAAGAGGTAGAGAGATAGTGACAATGATGTGAAAATCAAAAATCATACCACTAACTATAGCAAGGAAACCAAGAGCAAGTATAAAT
>DAOUPF010000397.1 GCA_030626265.1 Sulfurovum sp. | reverse complement strand
TTATATTTATAGATGAGATAGATGCAGTGGGGAAAAGTAGGGCGGAGTTTGGCAATGACGAGAGAGAAGCTACCCTAAACCAACTTCTCACAGAGATGGATGGCTTTGAAGAGAACTCTGGTGTGATAGTCATGGCTGCCACGAACCGTATAGAGATGCTAGACTCTGCACTATTGCGTTCTGGTAGATTTGACCGTCGTATCCATATCTCTCTACCAGACTTAGAGGAGAGGGCTCATACTATAGCGATATATCTCAAAAATAAACCTCATAGCGTAGATATAGAGCCTATAGCTAGAATGACTGTAGGTTTCAGTGCTGCGGCACTATCTACTCTAGTCAATGAAGCTGCCCTTCATGCACTGCGTCATAAGAAAGACAGCTTGGATAATGATGACTTCGAAGCAGTCAAAGATAAAGTCATATCTGGGAAAAAAAAGATACTAAGCCTCAGTGAAGATGAACAAAAGATACAAGCAGTATACCAATCAGGCAAGGCAGTTATAGCTACTTGGCTAGATGTAAGGTATGAGAAGATAGGTATGGTGATGACAAGGCTTAGTGAAGATGACCATGAGATAAGCTCAAGAACAGAGCTTATAAATCGTATCAAAGTACATTTAGCAGGTGCAGTAGCTACTAGGCAAGTATTTAATGAGCAGTACAGTAATGCTAGTGAAGATATATCTCATGCGCTGAGGCTAAGTCAGGAATTAGTCCATGAGTATGCTATGGGTGAAGGGTTGATAGCAAATTCTGATGAGGTCGAGGCTATACTAGATGATGCATACAAAACAGTAGGGGAGTTACTTCAAAAACTGCATGTAGTTAGAGAAGAAATAGAGAGGCATATATTAATATATGAGAATATAGAACTAGAGACTGTCAGAGATATGCTTCGTAATCTATTTTAGTGGTTTATTTTTGGGAGCTATTTGATTTATAATAATATTAAATAAAGATTATGTTAAAATGTTAAATTAGCTTGTTATAGATTATATATTTGGGTGGTTGACTATTATGAGAAGTATGAAATTTTTTACCATATTGATATTTATACTCTTCCTTTCTATAGGATATAAAACTTATGAACAGTATAATAACTTAAAAGATACACAAAGATTAATACTACTTAATGAGAGTAGATATTTTTCTGAGTTCATTGAATCTTTTAGAAAAACATATCAAAATGTACTTATTGATAACAATATAAGCATAGATCAACATACTATTGACCTACTCCCTATCAAAACTATCACAGAAATCAGTCAACAATTTTCAGACTCTATAGGTAGTAAAGTTATAATTCATACCGTCTCAGATCGTCCTAGAAATATTGACAATATGGCAAATAGCTTTGAACTGGATAGGATCAATTATTTTAAACAAAATCCAAAAGAGAAAGACAGTTTCATACAAAAAGATGATATGTACTTTTATTCAAAACCTCTTTTTGTTCAACCCTCTTGTCTTTCTTGTCATGGAGAACAGGATGATGCTCCTCTAGGTATAAAAGAAAGATATTCTAATGCATATAACTATAAAGCAGGAGATATAAGAGGATTACTAAATATACAGATAAAAGAGTATAGTTTTATATCTGGGATATACATTGAACTGAAGAGAATATTTTTTACTATAATTTTATTATTTACTGTATTCTTGATTATAATATACATGTTACTTAAAAAGATGAATTTAAAAGATAAACAATATTCAGAGCAACTAGAGAATGAGATAGAAAAGAAAATGTATGAGATAAAAAAACAAAAAGATACATT
>DAOUPF010000155.1 GCA_030626265.1 Sulfurovum sp. | reverse complement strand
CATAGATGAGAAGTTTTCATCTAATGGTTTATCTTTACTTACCTTTATGATCTCTTTTCTATTCTCTAGTGTTATTTTTGTTAAATTATGTATATCATTACTTATAGTAGTTAAAAATTTTACTTGATTCTCTTCGGTCTCTTTTTTCTTTTGTAGAACCTTTTCATTGAGTTTTTTTACTTTCATCATTTGTCTGGAAGATATATATAGTATCATTATCGCAACTAAGGCTAATGTAAAAAGAGCAGACCAACTACAATTGTCTTTAAAAATCATATTAGTAACTTCATTAGCATAAACAGGGTCTAGAAATATCGCTAATATTAGTGTAAGTCTGTACATTGTATCTCCATTATATGAATCTTTTAACAAATTAAAAAACTAAATAATAGATAAAGTAAAGCTATAAAATTGGCAACCTGGCAATCTAACATGAGACCCACAGCTTTCCGTCTTTACTTCACAGTAAATTTGGCTTTTGACATTGTTATATGAAAATTATAACATAAAATATCAAAAATTAATCTATACTAAGATTCAAATCTTTTATCACGAATTTCCATTTTATGGCTCCAGTCATTTATCTTGATATCAAATAGATCTATTTCTTTGATAAGATTACTAAGTTTTTTGAATCCAAAACTGATAGGAGAGAATGATGAATTATTAGATATATATATACCTATATCAGATAGATTTGCCCAGCCATCCTCATCCATAGTTTGCTCTACAGCATTTCTCAGGAGGTTTACTAGCCATGTATCTGCACGAAGTACTTTGTGTGTTTTCTTATAGTTAGTTTTTGGTTTCATCTCACCTGATTCTTCTGTATAGTGCATTAACTGTTCGGTGAAGATAAACTCTGAACAAGCTGCCATAAATGGCTTTGGAGTTTTCTTCTCGCCAAAACCAAAGACTTTGATACCCTCAGCAGCTACACGCATGGCTACAGGAGTAAAGTCACTATCACTTGTCGCAAATGCAAAGGCATCTAGCTCTTTGGTATGTAGTAGGTCTATGGTGTCGATAGTCATTAGTATATCAGTTGCATTTTTACTTTTTGTATAGTCAAACTGCTGTATGGGGCGTATAGCAAACTCCAATAACTTAGCTTCCCAATTTTTTAGATTATCTTTACTCCAATTTCCATAAGCTTGTCTGATACTTACAACGCCATGTTTGCTTAGTTCATTTATGATACCTTCTATGGCATTATGGCTAATGTTATCACTATCTATAAATAGAGCAATGTGTGCTTTCTTTTCCATATTCGACTCTTTTTTATCCAATTATAACAAAAATATGTACTTTTTTAAAACTATTTGTTATTTTTCAACTATTTTCACTACAATAGAGTATATAAAATAAGGAGAGTATTATGGTTACATATTTATATTTGTTGATTATGGCATTGGTTCTTTTTGTTATCTATTATCTCATGAAAAAAACAGGAGCTGATTCAGATAATAGTAAATATCTAGTAGAAGCCCCTATAGACCCTAATACACATGATGATGGAAAGTGTGAAGAGGTGTGTAATGTAGTAGAAGAGATAGATGAAAAAGTAGAGCCAGTAGTAGCTGCAGAGGTTAAACCTGATGGTTTACTAGATGCTCCTAGAGATGGCAAAAAAGACAATATCACTTGCATCAAAGGTATTGGACTAATAATTGAAGAGAAGTTGAATGCAATTGGTGTCTTTCATTTTGATCAGATTGCTGTATGGACAGAAGAGAATACTGCATGGGCAGATTCACAGCTCTCTTTCCCTGGCCGTGCCAAGAGAGAGGACTGGATAGGACAAGCAAAATTATTAGCAGAAGGAAAAGATACAGAATTTTCCAAGAGAGTAAATAAAGGTGAAGTATCCAGTAGTAAAAAGGTATAAGAGTGAAAACTTTGGGACTATTGGGTGGTATGAGTTGGGAGAGTAGTGCAGAGTACTATCGTCTTATCAATCAAGGTATCTCTAGAGAGTTGGGAGGACTACACTCTGCCAAGCTTATTCTATGGAGTGTTGACTTTGAAGAGATTGAGAGACTTCAACATGCAGATGAGTGGGAGGAGATGGGAGTTGTATTGACTAATATGTCCAAAAAGATGGAGAGTATAGGAGTAGATGGATTGGTTATATGTACCAATACCATGCACAAACTAGCTCCAATGATATCAGATAATGTCAATATCCCATTACTTCATATAGCGGATGCAACAGCTCAAAAGCTTGTGTCAAATGGTATCAATAAAGTGGGACTTTTGGGTACAGCATTTACTATGGAGCAAGAGTTTTATAAAGGTAGATTATCACAGATGCATGGACTCGAGGTTATCACTCCTGCAAAGGAGCAGAGAGCAAATATCCATAAAATAATTTATGATGAATTGTGTCAAGGTATCATAAAAGAGGATTCGAGAAAATACTATAGTGATAGTATCCTTTTCCTAAGAGAACAGGGAGCTGAGGCAGTGATACTGGGGTGTACAGAGATAGGGTTACTTATCGAAGAAAAAGATAGTGTACTTCCTATATATGATACTACTAAGATCCATGCAGAACTTGCGGTAGAATGGATGATATCTTAGGTTATAGTTTCACCTCTCTACTCTCATCAGCTCCAAGCTCCATCACTTTCCATGGCAAGCCCTGGCTATTGAGCTCTTCCATAAATGGGTCTGGGTCAAACTCTTCCATGTTGTATACACCTTGTCCCTGCCAGATACCTTCTAACATGAGCTTAGCTCCTATCATGGCTGGTACTCCTGTGGTGTAGCTGACTCCTTGACTCATGACCTCTGCATAGCACTTTTCGTGGTCGCTGATTTGGTGGATATATATGGTTCTAGCTTTACCATCTTTTATGCCTTTTGCAAATATACCTATGTTGGTCTTGCCTTTTGTGCGAGGACCTAGACTAGCAGGATCTGGGAGTAGGGTAGCTAGGAACTCCATCGGTACTATCTTTTGCCCTTTATGCTCTACCTCTTTGATGCCTAGCATACCTACATTTTCTAGACACTTCATATGTGTGAGATAGCTCTGCCCAAATGTCATGAAAAATCTGATACGTTTGAGCCCTTTGATATGTTTGACTAGGCTCTCCATCTCTTCATGGTAGAGTAGGTATGAGTCTTTGGCCCCTACTTCTGGATAATCCCATATATGCTTTATCTCCATAGGCTCGGTTTCTATCCACTGCCCTTGTCCATTATGGTCTTTTTCCCAATACCTACCTTTTGCACTGACTTCTCTGAGGTTTATTTCTGGATTGAAGTTGGTGGCAAATGGGTAACCATGGTCACCATCATTGCAGTCGAGTATATCTATTGTATGTATTTCATCAAAATAGTGTTTCTGGGCATAGGCACAGAAGATATTGGTAACCCCTGGGTCAAATCCAGAGCCTAGTAGAGCCATGATATCAGCATCTTTGAACTGCCCATCTCTCTCCCACTGCTCTTTGTACTCAAACTTTGCTGTATCTGGGTGCTCATAGTTGGCAGTATCTAGGTAGTCTACTCCTGTCTGTGTACAGGCATCCATGATAGTGAGATCTTGGTAAGGCAAGGCTACATTGATGACTATGTCAGCTTGGATATAGGATATAAGTTCGACTAGCTCACTCACCGAATCGGCATCTACTTTTGCAGTTTGCATCTGTACACCAGTTCTGTCCTTGACATTTGATGCTATTGAGTCACACTTGCTTAGAGTTCTACTGGCTAGTGTGATAGACCCAAAAGTATCTATATTCATAGCACATTTAAATGCCACTACATTTCCTACACCACCTGCACCTATAATAAGAGTATTTTTGTTCATGAATTTTCCTAAATTTATATAGAGTATTCTACCATAATATTCAAAGAAGATATTATTATATTAATTACTATGAACTTTAATTTTATTTTAGATATACTATGAAAAATTGTTGAAAGGATTAACAATGAAAAAATTATTATTAGCCATATTGGCATCCATATCACTATTTGCAGCAGATCATAACTTATATAACAGTTCTCTATTTTTAGTAGGAGGATATGCAATAAACTCATCTGAAACTAATCTAGACAATGACCCCTCTTGGGGCTTTCGTTACAACTATAACAGAGCTACAGTAGAGGGCAACATAGATATAGATGCTATTCAGTTTGCATTTGATTATAGTGGAGATACTATTTTTCAAAACCCTACGGTAGGTATCGTAGATGGTGAGACATCTGTCTTTAGGATTGGTGCAAATGCCTTGTGGTATATAGAAAATGACTCTGATTTTACTCCATTTGTACTACTAGGCGTTGGTTTTCAAGGCTTTGGTGAAAATGAAGCAGAGGATACTAACAATGCAATCTTTGGTACAGTAGGTGCTGGAGCAGAATATCAACTGCGTGGAGATTTTTCTGTAGTAGCTGAAGGTAAAGCTCTTTTTGCAGGTGATGATAGTACATATTTCACCACAAATGTAGGCTTCAAATATAGTTTTGGACAAAACTACTAATACTATTCAAAGCTTTTTAACCTTTTTCAGCTAAACTTTCT
>DAOUPF010000276.1 GCA_030626265.1 Sulfurovum sp. | reverse complement strand
TCATATACACGGATAGCTATATGCGAACCTGAACCCTCACCTGCACTGTTGGTAGCGTATACTGTTATATCAAATGAGGTTCTCTGCTCGAAATCTATATCAGCATTAGCAGAGACACTCAATGCCCCATCTACTCCTATAAAGAAGTTTTCACTACCATCTCCCTCTAGTCTCATACTAGTGATTGGAGAGGGACTACTAACGACAGATACAGAACCCATAGACGTACCTGCTGGAGAGTTCTCATCTACATAGGTACTTAATCTACTCAAGAAAGGTCTATCACTATCTATGGTTATATATAAATTCTGCTCTGGACCTTGCCCCTCATCATTGGTAGCTGAGACTGCTAATTTGAGAGCAACCAACTGATGCTCTGATAGATTATGTTCTTGGTTAACTACTATGCTACCATCTGATTCAATTCTAAAGTTCTCACTTTCAGGTCCCCTGAGACTATAGCTAATTATTGGACTTGTACCTATACTAGATACATTTACTGTACCCAATACAGTATCTCCTAATACAGTATATGGTACTCTCAGTGATGTGACACCTAAAATTGGAATATCTTCGGCATTATCTACTATGATATGGATAGATACAGGCTTACTCAATCCTACATCATTTTTAGCTACAACATAGAGTATATAGTCTCTAATCCTCTCATAGTCTATATTCGCAGATTCAGCTACTGTGATATTGCCATCTATGTCTATATCAAAGTTTCCATTGTCCCCCAGTAGTGTTATACTCTCTATAGGTGAAGGAGAGCTTATATCTAGCTGTCCTATAAATGTCCCTGAAGGTGCACTCTCTAAAACATGCAATTCTATCCTACCTACTACTGCTCCATTATCCTCTGGTGGAGTTATGGTTGGTGTATCTAAAATATCAGATATTATTATTCTAAGTTGTGCTGTAGAGCTATTACCAAAGCTGTTATGAGCAGTTACTGATATTCGTTTATCATAGTTTGTCTCATAGTCTAGGTTGGCATTAGCACTCACTCTGATAGTACCATTGTCATCTATAGTAAACTCATCCATATCCAATCCAGATAGTACATAACCATCTATGGCTGCTCCATTCTGTTCAAATACAACTTGACCTACATAGTCACTCTCGTTAGCATCCTCTGCTATAGTTCCACCTTTTAACTCTACAAATGAGGGTGAGTCTGGAATATCATTGATAAAAATTCTTAATATTACAGGACGGCTACTTCCTTGTAAATTTGTGGCAGTTACATACAGATCATAATATCTACTTGTCTCATAATCTAAAGTCACTGTATCTTTGAGATATATTTTACCTGTATCATCTATGTAGAACTTGGAGCTATTCTCATCCTCCATCTCATACGACACTATAGAACTATTACCCTCGCTTTGCACCTTCATCTCTCCTAGTAGATGTGGACTTGTGGCATTTTCATCTATATAAAACCATGTAGCTGATAGGATCGGGTTAGGGTTATTTTCTACATCTACCTCTCCATATATAAACTCATATGCATCATCGCCTAGATATTCTCCTCTATGAGCCTTCATCACTATAGGGTGTAGATCATTTACATAGCTTTTAATCAACCAGTTTTTATTTGCATTTGGTAGCCAATAAACAATATCATCTCTACCTAGAGGTGCTGATGACATAGGATATAGCTTATCTATGAGTACTTTTTTTGCTATATCATTCAAACGATTATCTAGTTGGACTTGATCATATGTATCTCCTAGTAAATCTTTTGAGACTTGAAAGGCTAGCTCTGTTAAGATATTTATCTTATACATGTTGTGAGTTAGCTCTTCTCTGCTAATAATTGAGTGTATTGTTCCATGAAGAGGCGTATATGCATCATCTACTCTCCAGTCATCATCTACATCTATATCCACTCCACCAGAGACCTCTATGATAAAGTCACCATCATAGTTCTGTATCTTCTGCATAAACTCTAGTTGCTCTGCTGTCTCTGCTGTTTTTCCATCTAGCACTACGGGTATCTCCATGATACCTGCTTTATCTATATCATCACCTATGCTTGTCTCACCCTCATATAGATACTCTATATCACTCTTTCCAAAATCTGTAGCTTTATATATACGGAAAGATCCGCCACTGATAGGTCCAAGAAGTGCTTGGTTTAGATATTCTATTACATCATACTCACAAGGTTTACATCCACAGCTCAGAGCAGGAGTACATAGTTTTTCATAATAATCTATTGGGTTTACCCATTCCATACCTATAGATATAGAAGGTATTTCTATTCTATCCCATCCGATACTCCATTCATAATCTATTGTATATCTATCATCTATATATTTAGGTATATGATATTCGATAGGAACGGGAATAGGAATAACCATCACAGGCTCATCTGGCTTGGGTCTCCATATATATATATCTGCTACATGCCCTAAATCATAATTATTCTTATGAGAGATTGCTGTAGACATAGAGGTAAGACCACCAGGTGTTTCTATGGCTATACCAACATGGTCTGGCATATCATCTGGAACTACATACTCTGTATCTTTTACAGAAACTTCTACAGCATAATGTCCTGGATAAACATCATATAGGGTCAAATCTCCAGAACCTATAGAGGTAGAGTTACAAGTTTTTGCTTCTTCAGACATAAGACTATTTGATATAGCAAGATCTGCTGCGGAGTCACCCCAAGCTACAGTAGCTGTAAATAGACCGGATGGCACTCCTCCTGCATAGCTCTCTGGATCTGTTGGACAAGGAGGTAATGTTTTATTCCAGAATTGAAAATGTGTATCCCATGAAGTACTAATGCTTATATTTAGCGGTGGGATTATATCTTTCAAAGCCTCTAATATAAACTTCAGTGAGCCCAACTTCAACGCAGCCTTCGCATATAGCTCAGAAC
>DAOUPF010000458.1 GCA_030626265.1 Sulfurovum sp. | reverse complement strand
CCTAGAGCCGATGAGTTTCATGGCTTTGCTCATGGAAGTCCATCTATTATGACAAAGAAGCTATACGCTATAGAGGTCAAAGCTAATGATACACTAGCTAGAACTTATAGATTGGGCTACAAGCCTCAAAACTCCTCAGTATCTCCACTGCTACTAAACTCACTCAAAGAGTGTGATAGTGCAGGAGCTTGTACTAAGCCTTTGGGGTTTGATTGGGAAGGGGAGAGGGCTACTACTTTTACTAGTGATGGTACTTTCAGTAGTGACTATAGAGATCCTCATTACTTTGCAGACTTTAACAATGACGGACTTACTGACTATATACAAGATACTGAAAACTATCTGCATTTTTATAAAAATAATGGGAATAGTACATTTACTAAAGTGAAAACCATTTCACAAAGAAAAGTAGGACAGTTATCATTTGGGGATTTCAATGGTGATGGGATGATTGATATCCTCTATAGTTATTTTAACTGGGTATACATAGTGACTAATCTAGGTAATGATGAGTTTAGTAGTCCTAAAAAATATAGTTGGGATACACCATTAGCTGATCGTGAATATCCCAATAGCGAGCATGATGCCACTATCGCTCCTAGAGCGACATACTATATAGCAGATTTTAATGCTGATGGCTTAAGTGATGTTCTATTTAAAAAATATACAAAAACTAGAAGAGACTTTATGTACTTATATTTTAGGAGTGAAACCAAGATTATGATAGCTCAAGAGGATGGCTCTTTTATCAGTAAAGTAATTTTCTCAAGCAGTGATATTATTGGTAATACCTTTTGGGGTGGTAGAGCAGTCCAAAATAAACAAGTTGCAGACTTCAATGGTGATGGGCTTCCAGATATCTATATAGATGGTGAAATATTCTTAAATGATGGCTCTTTAAACTTTGATACCCCTATAAGCTCTGGATTGACTGCATTAGCAGGATCCACAAAACTTGTAGACTTCAATGGTGATGGTGCTGTAGATATATATCAAAAGTTTTATAATACTAATGGTTTGGAGGCAATATGGATAAATGACGGAACAGGACATTTTACCTTTTTACGCACTATAGATGTTGATAGTAGACACAGTGATCCTGTTTTCATAGATATAAATGGTGATGGATATTCAGATATCTATTGGTACTATCATGAAGGTACTGATAAGACTTTTATCAATGATGGACAGGGTAACTTTAGTCAATCAGGTAGTATGACTCCTAGTGATAATCTAAACTTTGCTGATGTAGATGGAGATGGTTATACAGATATCCTAGAGATGAGAGGTAGTAAACGAATCTTGCTAAACAAAAGCAAACCCT
>DAOUPF010000001.1 GCA_030626265.1 Sulfurovum sp. | reverse complement strand
CTGATGGAGTAGAAGAGATGGTGTGGCGTAAACCAGGGTCAGATGTAATAGTAGCTTCAAGGAGTTCAAAAACCATTGAAGTTGGTATCGGTGTGTTAAATCAAATTGATTTAGTTCATATAAATAAAGGAAATGAAATGTCAAAGAATGTAAATTATGTAGGTGAGTTTAATGTTGTTCAAGTAGTGTATGGTTTTAAGAATGTTTTAGATACCTCTGATGATGTCAGAGAGTTTGAAAAGTTCTACAACTTTAAGATTGATAAGACTCTCCAACCTGAAAAAGGTTCAAAGGTGTTGGTCGAGGCAGCTAATGGGTATGATATAGCTACCGTAGTTAAGGTGTTTACTAACAGCATTAAACATGCTAAAGAGATCAACAAAGCTAATGCTTGGGTAGTTACTCTTATAGATACTTCAAGCCATGACAAGCGTATTGAGAATACTGAGGAGTTGAAATACATCAAAGAAACTCTTGATAGAGGTTTGGAGCAAATTGAGCAGGTGCAGAAGTATCAACTATTAGCTAAGTTAAACCCTGATATGGCTAAAGCAATTACTAGAATGGGTGAGCTTACTGGTAGCAGTGTTATAGATGTAACAGCTGAAGACTCTGAAACGAAGCCGTTCTAATGCGTAGTTCAAGACTAGCAATAGCTGCTATAATGGGTTTGACGGATTTATCTGGTTTTATGAGGGATGCTTTTCTTGAGCCGAAAGGAGCTGGATCAAAAGCAAAAGCTACCAGTTACCCAAACACTAAAGATAAGTTTCACACTATAGGTAAAAGACAACGCTCTCTTAAAGAACGTAGTAGGAGAAGCAAAGCAAAAGCAAAGGCTAAATAATGGCAAAGATAAAAACAAAACATCAGAGCTTATGGTATGTTGGTGCTTATGTAACGAATCCTTCAAGTGGTGAGTTTGAGGTATTTCAACTTGAGCAGAGTCACTTTACTGGGATAAGTCAGAGAGCAAATAGTTGGTTTAGAAACCTAAAGATGTATAAGCCACAAGTAGATACTTGGTGGTGGTTAGGTAACAAGGTTGTTCAGATTGTAGATGTTAAGAGTAATAAGTTTGTCTATGGTGTTGTTGATCCAGTCACAGAAGTGGAGTTTAGTACTCTAAGAAGCACTATAACTATACCATTCATAGGTGAGTTGCCTGACTGGAGTAGAGTGTGAAAGTAGTATTAGCTAGTGATAGGTCATATCATAATAACACTAAGGTTGAAGAAGCTCAGTTAAGAAAAGCCTATGTATTAGCTTATATTAAAGAGCATGGTGAACACCAAACTAAGTATAAAGGATAGTTATGAGAAGATTTTGTGATGATAATAGAGATGAATGGTTTGATTTTGATGGTAATAAGTTGGTAGATGGTGATGTATATGAGGTTTGTACTCAGATATCTCCACACTGTACTAATGAGCTAAGAGGTCATCTATTAGTTATTCATGGATACTCTGAGTTTGATTGGCAAAAAGCTGAAGGGCTTGCTAAGTGTCAAGTTAGATATTTTGATATGACTACAAACAAGTTCTTATGTTCTAATGATCAACCAACTCATTGGCTTAGACATGTAGCTACATCTCAAGAATTAGATAGTTTATTACCTAATGAAGAGATGAAACTAACTGTTTATAAAGCATTAGATATCAACTACAGTATTGAAGTTAAGAGATTAGATGGCTAAAGTAGGATAATAAGTCCATCACAACCTATGTAGGATTGATTTCTTACAAGGTATTCTAAAAAGCGAAAATGTTAAATTAGTGACTGCTGGAAAGACAGCTATGGTGAGATAGCCTACTCTATACTCATCAACCTAATTAGGGCAGAGCCCAAAGGATAACAAATGATAAAACAGAACAAAGGTAAAGATTTACATAAGATAGCAAAATCTAAACTGATTGATAGAGACTACTATGCTTCAACTAAGTTTGATGGTTTCTATGTTCAGATACACTATGATCATGCATTTAAAAGAGTTAAGTTCTTCACCTCAGGTGGTAAACCATTTAAACTAGCATATATGGCAGCAGCAATTAAGCTTCACTGTACTGAAAGCTTTAAGGTTGAGTGTGAATATAACCATGGTTGCTTAGGTAAGCTAGGTGATAGAGGTAAAAGTGCTATGACAACAACCTACAGAACAGAGTTTGAGAAGGGTATTATGTCAACTGGTAATGGTTCAGTAGATATCTTTAGACCTTTTGATTTACTGGATATGCCTAACACTAGGTTTGAAGATAGGTTATCAAGACTGATAGCTATATTCTACGGTTTTAAAAAGTGGTTTGTAGTACCTACTCAAGAAAAGGTTGGTAGTCTTGCAGAAGCTAAGGCACTAATGGAGATTAAGTATTCTAAAGGTTATGAGGGTATTATGTTGAAGTCACCAGATCACATCTATCAGGCTGGGAAAAGAAGTAATGACATTATCAAGATGAAACCTAGAAAAACAGCTGATCTAATCTGCAGAGATTGGAAAGAGGGTACTGGAAAGTATGAGGGTATGACAGGTTCATTACTATTAGAAGATGAAAACCACATCCATGTATGGGTAGGTTCAGGTATGTCAGATGAAATGAGGAGTAAGAACCCTGAACAGTATATAGGTAAGGTGTTTGAGATAGGTTATGAGTCATTTAAAGACACTTATATTCAACCTATACTTAAACATATTAGACGTGATAAGGAGACACTATGACAAGCAAAGACATAAGAGACTATCAAGATAAACGTGAAGCTTTGAAGACCATAGGTGAGTTTAAAGAATTAGCTAGGGATTTCAGAGACAAGTTTGGAACCACAGACAGAGAAGCTATTGATCTTCTAAATGGTAAGAATGAACTTGCTATACTCTCAAAGTATGAGTCATGAGTAACAATCCATACTACGATAATGATGTTAGCTTTGTTGTTGGTTTTGCTGGGAGTGGTAAGTCTACTCTATTAGCTGAGAAGTGCAAAGCATCAACGCTTGTATTAGTTCCCACACATAAGGCAGCTAGTGTTTTAAAAGATAAGGGTATTGAACACGTCTACACCATCCACTCAGTGTTGAAGTTAGTTCCTAGTTTAGATGATAACTTCAGAGGTAAACTAAGATCAAGATTGACTAGAATAGGTAAGACTGATTTATCAACTATCAAAGAGATATTCATTGATGAGTTCAGTATGATTAGTCAGGAGATAATGGATTTGCTTATGTCAATACTACCTCTTCAAGCTAGTGTTACGATTTATGGTGATCCTTATCAGTTGCCAACCATTACTGGTAATTCCATTCAAGTGTTTGAACCAAGTACTACACTAACAAATCAGTATAGAGCAAAGAATATTAAGGCTACTGAACTGTTTATGAACTATATGTACTACATTAGAGGTGATACTAAGACATTACCAGTTAACACCTATAAGAAAACTAGGTTTTGGAAGGCATTGTTCAACCATGACACAGATAGAATTGTTGCATACACTAATGCTAGAGTGATAGAGCTTAATGAAACGGTAGCTAATGATGATGTGTTTAGGTTTGGTGATGAATTACTTATGAATGGTATACCAGTTTTCATGGATACTTTAGATTATAATCCAATGATATACCCTAAATGTATGACAAAAGGTGAGTTAATGCCTCAAAAGAAGCTTGAAGCAACTGCTTTAACAGCAAATAGTACGATTAATACCTTTCGTATTGATCTATCACACTACAGCAAAGCCTCAATAGTAGTTAATGACTCCAAGTTTTTGATTTATTATGATGCTAATCACTATGCTACAGAGCAGAAACTAAAGGCTGATGTTGAAAAGTATCAAAAAGCTGTAATAACTAGTAACAAATTAGCTGATGATGTTAATATACCACAGTGGTGTAAAGAGAATAGAGGTGCAAGTGGTGTGAAAGCTCGTGGTAGAGCATGGTCAAAGTACTTATCTCATAGAGATTATGTGTTTAATTTAGCTAGACCATATGCAACCACTGTTCATAAAGTACAAGGTTCAGAATATAGAGCTATTTTCATTGATGAGGAGAATCTTTCAATGGTTAAATCAAAGAACCCTATGATGTATGCTAGGTTAATGTATGTAGCACTGAGTAGAGGTATAGAGGAGGTGTATTTTGTCTAAACAGAAAAGATGGTTTGATGGTCTTGAAGAAAAAAGTGTGCTTTGTTGGGTCTGGTATAATAATGACTTCAGAGGAAGACAACTTGCAGAGATTGTGAGATATGACAAAGGTACTGATAAGTTCATGTCTAATTGTCCTCTTGTTTGGTGGCATAATGCAGAACCGATAAGTCCTGAAGAGTGTTACCATAACGAAACTGAAACTGAAAAACTTAAAGAGCTCAAAGAGCTTAGACACTTTAGAGATTCGACAGTTGGACTTTGGGCTACAGATAAGCCAGAAGTGATACCGGATTTACATAAAGAGCTGTTTTTTCACATAGGTATGTAAGCTGTTTCCATTGATGAGTAGAATCTTTCAATGGTTAAATCAAAGAACCCTATGATGTAGCACTAAGTAGAGGTATAGAGGAGGTGTATTTTGTTTAAATGGTTAAAGAAGTTGTTTGGGATTGATACCCATAATAAAGACACAAACATAGAGTATAGTGGGCTTCACGGTGGAGTTTCACTAAAAAGTAAGCAGTATCCATATTTGGTAGATAGTGTCACACCCTATAGTGATCAAGAACTAATAGATAAGATTGAGACTTTGGCAGTAATGCCTATTTGTGAGATAGTTACTCTTATAGGTGATGACTATAAGTTAATAGTTGTATCTGATATTAGTTTGTTTGAGGTTTATAATAAACTATTAGATGGTTATACACCAATACCATTTTAAGGATAATAAAATGAACTACATAGAACGATTACAAGATGAAAGAAAAGAGTTAGATACAAGAATCAGAAGTCTTGACAGTGCTTTAAAACTGAGAAAGATACCAGCAAATGATGCTGAAATAGCTTTGCTGCACTCACAACTCAATATAATGATGCAGTATTTAGCTATACTGGATATAAGATTAAAGGAGTGCGCAAAGAAGTATAACTATCTAACACCAGAGGGTAAAAAGGCTAGAATTGTATGTAATGATATGGAAGCTGCACTACCAGTTGTAGTGTTAATCCTACAAGATGATGGAACAGAGGTTGTGGAGAGATTAACTAAAGATTTAAGGTATATGGTTACAGCAACTCACATATACCTGACAAAGGTAGGAGATGAAAAATGAATTACTTAGAACGATTAATAGTAGAGAGAAAAGAGTTAGATACAAGAATCAGAAGTCTTGACAGTGCTTTAAGACTAGGAAAGATACCAGCAAGTGAGTATGAGCTATCTTTACTACACTCACAACTGGCAGTAATGGTGCAGTATTTAGCTATACTGGACTTAAGATTACATTAGGAGACGTTATGGATGCAAATACAGCTGCTTTAAAAGAGCAAGAGAGCAAAATGGCTGCTCAAGAGAGTTCAAGAGATGCTTTTCTTAAGCGTATTGAACCTGAACTCAAGCAAATAGGTCATTTAATATCTGAATGTCAACTGGAAGCTGAGGATAATCTATATGATTTCTCAGCTGAGTTGAAAGAAGAACTTTTAAGTTTACTTTAAGGTTTTTTGGATATAATTATACTAGATTTACAGTCCCTGAGCACCTCAAACTAACAAAACACAATAAAACACAAGGAAACACAATGGCAAAAGTTAAACAAACATTCAAAACACCGCTACTACCACTATCATGGGTATCAATTACTGGCAAAGGTAAGTTGAAGATGAATCGTCAAGATGATGATACACCTGAAAACTACAACTACACAGCTTCAGTTATTTATCCTGATGAAGCCAGCATGAAAGTTGACAAGAAACTCTTTGATGCTTTTTGGAGAGAGAACAAACCAAAAGGCTGTACAAAGCAGAACTATGATATGTTCAAGGCTGAAATGGTACCTGATCTGGATTCAGATGGTAATGAGCAATTTGATGAAGATGATGCACTTATTAAGAAAGCTACTGGTCGATGGACACTAGCAGCTAAGACACTAACACAATGGCCAGATGGTAAGGCTAACAAAGTGAAAGTTCTTAGAGGTAATGGTAATCCACTCAATCTTGGTGACAAGAAAATCGGTAATGACTCAATAGGTATCCTACATGGATCAATAGGTATTAACAACTTTGAAGGAAATGAGGGCTTAGCATTCTATCTGAACGCTATTCAACTTAAGAAATTCATTGAGTATACTGATGCTGATGATGTAGATGCAGATGATTTAGGTGATGATGAGGGGATGGATGATGCTGATGTAGATGCAGCTGATATCTCTCAAGAAGATTTACCTGACGTATAACAAACCACAGACTAGAAATAGTCTGATGGTGACTGTGATGGGCTCTAACAACAACAAATCTTCCTTTGTTAGACATATTTCTTCCCTAAAGTTAGAGCCTATCAGAGTCACTTGACTCAAATAAAGCTAATCAATAGCTATAAAAGGAACACAATGAATATAATTCTAAATGATGAAACTGTTAGCTTCAGAGGAGAGAAAATCTTCTGTGATACTGAAACAATAGGTTTGTATGGACCAGTTAGAATACTCTCAATATACTGCCCTGAAATATCATTGACAGATGTATATCTGTATGATACAAAGGACTACCCACTAATTCTCATGAAGAAAAGACTATCAGAAGCTAATGAAACTACTTGGCATAATGGGTCATATGACTTTAATGTGCTTGGTTGGAGACCTAGAGACTGGCATGATACCTATATATTAGATACCATCTTAAAGTTTAACGCTGATGGTCATACTCTTGATAAGGTAGCACGTAGGGTTTATGGTTATGACCCTTATGAAGATATGTTTGCTAACAATATGGACGTAACATTTGAGGGTAAAAACATTAACTTTCCAACAGATGTAGTGTATGATAAGAAGAAAATGCAGAAGAGTACTTGGTCAGGTAAATTACGACCATCACAATATGCTTATGCTGCTTTAGATGTGTACATACTACCTACTATATTAACTTCATACAAGATTGAAAAAGCTGGATGGAGCTATCAGTTAGATAAGGCTGCAGTAGTAGCATTCACACAAATGGGTCAAAAACTACCTATTGATGTGGAGGGCTTACAAGAACAAAGGAGGATCAATCAAGCTAGTATTGATGAGTATAATCTACCTATTAATGTAAATAGCTATCAACAAGTAAGACCATACATTGGTTTGGAAACAAGTGATGATGATGCTTTAGCTCAGCATTGTGCTAATGGTAATGAGAGAGCTTGTGCAGTTAGAACTGTTAGAAGTTTGAGAAAACAAATATCATTTATTGATAAATTTCTTAGATTGAATGATGGTAATGACTACATTAAAGGCTATCTAAACATAGGTACAAGGTCAGGTAGAAGCAAGTGTGCTAATCAGAATCTTCAACAAGTACCACAAGTGTTGAAGAAGTATATCAAGTCTAAAAGATTTATGGTTTATGTTGACTTTGCTCAGTTAGAGCTTAGAAGTCTATGTGCTCTTATAGGTGAACCAGTACTTGAGAAACTGTTTAGAGAGGAAGCTGATCTACACTCTTTTGTTAGAGATAAGCTTTTTGACTCTGAAACTAATATTAGTGATGCTGGTAGAGGTAATAGTTTACGACAGATAGCAAAAATCTATAATTTCGCCTCATTATATGGAGCAGGTTACAAGACAATAGGTAAAGTACTAACTAAGTATACTGGTATGCAGTTGTCAGAGTCAGAGCTTAAGACGCACAAAGCTACTTGGCTAGGAACTTTTCCTGGTATTAAGGCTTGGCATCAACAGAACATCAGACACTGGCAGAAGAAACGTGTATTAAAAACACCAATGGGTAGACAGTATATAGGTAAGTTACCTACAGATACAAATAATATCATGAACCAAGGTGCTGGTGCTGAGGTAGCTAAGTTAGCTTTGATTAAAACAGTTCAGCATTCACCTAAACCTGAGGACATTCTTATGTTTGTTCATGATAGTGAGACTGGTGAAGCTGATACATTAGAAGAGGCAAAAGCTATGGCTGAACTAATGGCCAATGATATGAGTGAGGCATGGTTTAAAATAACTAAGTTTATGAAGATTAGTGATTTACCAATGCCAATTAATGCCTTCATAGGTACAGACTGGAAAACCATAGATGACACCCCAATAGCAGAGTATGAACTCAATGTTATAAAAGGTGTTGCAGAATGGAAAGAATAGATAATGTGTACCTAGCTATTGTTTTAGTTGGGTTAACACTATATGTAATAGGAGATTTAATATGGAAGATTTAGAAGTAGCAGAAAATGCAGAGTGTGAAAACAAGTTCCCTGAGCTTGGAGGTATGGATAAAGAGTATCCTGAGATTAGAGTTATGGATAACATGAGAAACCAATCTCATTATGACTCAATAGCCTTGGAACCTATTGATATTATGCAAGCTAATATGACGCGTGATGAGTACAGAGGTTTTCTGATAGGTAATATTATTAAGTATACTCACAGAAATAAAGGTGATTCTATTAAGGATGCCAAGAAGATTCAGGTATATGCTAGATGGTTGGAGTTGATGGATGACAATACTCAGATTGATGAGCATAAAGCTATGCATGAACTGTTGAAACAGATTCCTCAAGATAAGTATACTTACGTCATTACTGATGGTAGAGGTGGACTTCATGTTGCTGCCCTTGTTGCCTATCACTTAGGTATTACGATGGTTCATACATCAGCATTAGTAGCTGATCCAACAAAGGTATTGTTTGTTGATGATATAGCTGATACAGGTGCTACACTACTAAGAGCTGTATGTGATACTGCTGTACTATGTGTTAGAAAAGGGTGTAGAAAAGCACCAACGTATGCAGGACTCTTTATTGATGGTCCACAGTACATTAACTTTACATTTCAAGGAGATAACCATGTTTAAAATAACTAAAGATTTTGAGTGTGACTACGGTCATCGAGTTCATAATCAAACACTTAACAAAGAGTATAGTTTGGATGAATGCTTAGTTTGTAGACATCTACATGGTCACAGAATGAAACTAAGTGTTACACTATCAGCCTATACACTCACAGATGATATGGTTACTGATTTCAAACATCTTAACTGGCTTAAGCAGTTTATTGATGATGTTGTTGATCACAAGTTCATTATAGATATGAATGACCCTATGTTTAAAGTGATCACTGGTAGAGACACTGATGAGGTTGGTATAGTTACTTGGGAAGATTTGGTAGAGTTTGGTTCATTTGAGCTTGATCCTACCACACCGTTAGAGAATGAGATTTTGGAATCCTTTGTTGTAGTTGATTTTGTACCTACATCAGAGAACATGTCTAAGTGGTTCTTTGAGATTGTTGAAGCTAAGATGGAACAACTAAATGTAATAGTAGATAGCGTTGTTTTTCAAGAGACACCCAAGTCAAAAGCAGAGTTTAGGAGATCAAAATGAAGTATAAAATTGTAGAAATGTTCTACTCTATTCAAGGTGAAGGAGTTCATTCAGGTACAGCAGCATACTTTATTAGATTCTTTGGTTGTAACCTAACATGTGATTTTGGTCATGGTATGGTTTGTGATGATAAAGCTCATTCTAATAGAGATAAAATGGTTAGAATGACAGCAGACGAGATCATTAATGAGATACCACAAGAAGTTGAACATATAGTTATTACTGGTGGTGAAGCATCAATGTATGATCTTAATGATCTAATTAAAAAGCTAAAGGTTCGTGGGTATTATGTACAAGTGGAAACTAATGGATTCTGTATAGAGAACATTAAAAAAGCAGACTACATTACCTACAGTCCAAAGAGTGCTTTTAGTGCTGATGCTCCAGACCCAACACTAGACTATAGGATGGATGAACTAAAGCTACTTGCAGGTGTTCACAATCCTGTAGATGCTGCTAAATGGAGTAAGGTGCGTGTCAAGTATCTACAACCTATAGGTACAGAGCATGGTATTGATAAAGCTAATACTAAATACTGTATTGACTTTATTAAAGCTAATCCAAGCTGGAAATTAAGTGTTCAGCTTCACAAGTATTTGGAGGTGCAGTAATGACATGCATAGTAGTTAATATAAGAGTTCCAGGAGTTCACAGATGGTTACAGTGTCCTATAGAAGAGGTAGGTTATTTAAAAAGCTATCATAGACATATGTTTCACATTAAGTGTTATCTAAAGGTATCTCATGCAGATAGAGATGTTGAGATCATTATGTTTAAAAAGAGGGTTAAAGATTACCTCAGAGAAGAGTATTTTGATACTGAACGTGATGTTTGTTTCTTTGATGATATGAGCTGTGAGATGATAGCTAAAGAGTTATACTCCCAGTTTGGACTTGAGGCATGTGAAGTGCTTGAGGATGGTGAGAATGGTGCTGTGTATAGTGGCTTAGATTGGAAATTTTAAGGAGATGAAATGAAAGAAATATTGTTTGCTCATATAGCACCAACCAAATGTACTCAGGCAGCTATTGATAATAGTAGCATGAACATGGTGTTAGCTCACATAGCTGAAAAAGATAACGAATACTGTACTATGTTTAAAAACAGTGATAAGCATACACTACTAGATAATGGTGCTTTTGAGAATGGTTATCCTATGTCACCATTAGATATGTGTGGTATAGGTGCTAGGGTTGGAGCAGATGTACTTGTACTACCTGACTTCCCTTTTTCAAGTTGGTATAGGGGTTGGGATAGTGTAGAGAGAGCACTTGCTTTGTATAAAGCTGCTGGTTTTAAAACTATGTTTATACCTCAATCACTTCATAATGATTCTGTTGGATACTATCTAAGCCTTGAAAAAGCCTTAGAGCATCCAGACATTGACTATATAGGACTATCTATTTTAGCTTGTCCTAATGCTGGACTACTCAGAAGAGATATACTTAAGAGATATACTAAGTGGACATCAGCTAAGAAGAGATTTCATATGCTTGGCATGTTGGGTAGTGTTGATGAGATCAAAGAGATTAAGCCTTATGAAGACTTAGTTCATGGTTGGGACACTTCTGCAGCGGTTTGGTATGGTGTTAATGGTAGATATGTTGAGAATAGTTATGAAAAGCTTAAACTAAGAGTTGATTTTAACTCTCAACTAGATTGGCAACCGTTAGTTAACAAGAACATAAACTACATTAAAGGATTACTATGATTTATGAAAAAGAGATAGGGGATTTCACAATCCATATGCAGCACAAACTACTTGTTCACAAGAATAAAGGTGGTTTTGAGAGACTTCAAATATCAGAGTTGTTGGACATGCTTGACCTTGAAGTGATAGAGTTAAAGAGATCACTCAAAAAGCCAGCCACATCAATATCAGAGTGTGCTGATGTAGCTAATATAGCTATGTTTATAGCCACAAAAATACAAAATCGTAAGGAGATATAATGTATAGAAGCACTGAAAAAGAAGCACAGAACTCTGTAGTAACCATGTTACAGTATATAGGTGAAGATGCTAATAGAGAGGGACTTGTAGAAACACCAAAGAGAGTAACTAAAGCTTGGCATAGTATGTTAAGTGGTTATTATGCTCCTGACGATAGAGACATTTTAAAGGTGTTTGAAGATGGAGCTGATGGTTATGATGAAATGATCATAGTTAAGGACATTAAAGTCCAATCATTCTGTGAACATCACATGATACCATTCTTTGGTACAGCTACTGTAGCTTATATACCTAATGGTAAGATTGTAGGGCTATCTAAGATCAACAGAATAGTGGACAAGTATATGAGACGGCTGCAGGTTCAGGAAAGATTAACTGTTCAAATAGCTAAAGCTCTTGAACAAGCACTGAGTCCTCTTGGTGTAGCTGTTAAGATTGAATGTACTCATCTTTGTGTAGTTTATAGAGGTATTAAAGATGAGAATAGCAAGACTGTTACAACTAAACTGACAGGATTATTCAAAGAAGATATCAAAGCACGGAATGAATTTTTAGCTAGTTAGCTATCCCAAGCCGTAACCATAGCAAAAATCCATTTAAATAGATTTTAGGTACTAGGGTATGGCTAGGAGTTAAACACGCTTATTTTGGCTTAAGATTAGATTAAGGATAATTGGCTATAATTATACTATACAAACAAGGAGAACACATGCTAATTAAAGATGCATTAACCACAATTATGGAAAATGAGGGTTTAACGCCAACACAGATGGCTGAGAAACTGGGTGTGACACCAGGTATGATATCACATTATATCAACCACAATCACTACCCTAGACTGAACACAGCTACAAAGATTTACATGGGTTATAAAATCCAGGTTGAACCCTTTACAGTGTTAGCACTGTCAACAGAAATGGAGAAATTATTATGATTGAAGATATAGGTGATTTAGAAGGACTTGATGAGGGACACAAACTAATAGCTTTAATAGATGCAGATACTATAGCATACGCAGCAGCTATTGTTACAGAATATTCAGAAGAGGTTATGCCAGAGAGTTTCTACACTAAAGAAGAATATGCTGCTATTTTAGCACATCCTAACTATGATGCAGAAGAAGGTGTAGTTTGGCATCAAGATATTGAAATGGCTGCAGCATCAGCTCAGTCAAGAATTCAAGATATCATGTTTGAGACAGATACTGGTTCTGTTGAGTTATACTTTACCGTAGGTAAGAACTTCAGATATGATGTTTATGATATGTACAAAGGTAATAGAACAGATAGAAAACCCACAAACCTCAAAGAGATTAAAAAGAAATTACTTGATGTGTATCCTGGTGCATTTTGTGAAGAATATGAAGCTGATGATTTAGTTGTCATGCTTAAGAGACAAAACCCTGACAAGTACGTTATGTGTGCCACTGATAAAGATGTTCTAGGTGCTGTAGGTGGTAAACATTTTAACTACTATCAAAATGCAAGGTATGACATACCTATGAAGTGGCATGCTACAACTCACGCTAGTGCTAAAGTGTTTCACTATAAGCAGACTTTGATGGGTGATATGGCAACTGATAATATTCCAGGATGTCCAGGAATAGGTAAGGTAAAAGCAGCTCAGATTATTGAGGGGCTAAAAGAACCAAAAGAACTATGGGATGCTGTAGTTAATGCTTTTCTTTCAAAGAAACTAACTGAAAAAGAAGCACTTAGAGATATGCGTCTTGTTAACATGCATCAACTCTATAAGAATAGTGAGGGTGAGCTAAAGATCAACCTTTGGCAACCACCAGCATAATGTGGCAGTATCAATACCACCAAATAGAGGGTGCTGAGTGGGCACTTAAAACCATTAGACAATATGGTATGGCTTATCTTAGTTGGCAAGAGAGAACAAGAAAAACTGGTACTGCTCTGCTTACAGTAGAGAACAGCAAAGCCCAGTCATGCTTAATCATCTCAAAAAAGAACGCACTATCTGGATGGGATGATCATTTTAAGAATCTCCCATTAGTTAAGAGCTACACTTTAATCAACTATGAGAGTGTGTACAGTAGATCAAAGAATAGTAAAGGTAAGCTAGTATACAAACTAAAGTACAACCCTAAAGATTATGATTTCATCATACTTGATGAGGCACATCACGCTATTAGTGGTGTACCTAAACCAAGCACTACTTGGAAGATGGTTAAGGAGTTATGTTTAGGTAAACCAATACTGTTCTTATCAGCTACACCTTATGCTGAGCATCTAGGGCTTATCTATCATCAACTAAAGATGAGTGATTGGACACCCTTTAAGCATAGAACATTCTACCTATTCCATAAACACTATGGAATACCTGATCTGCAGTATACTCCCACACCAAGAGAGACATACAAGGTGTATCAGACTGATAGAATATTAGCTAAGATGAAACACTTGTTCAACTTCAAAACTAGAAAAGAAGTGGGTATCAAACATGAACCAACTATAAGAGTTATTAAAGTTCCTCTGCATGCAGAAACTAAGGAAATGATGATAGCTTGGATTAAAACTAAGTTATTGACTATTGATGGTGAAGTGATACCTAATGATAACCCAAGTAAGAGTAGTACTATTCACTATCAGTTAGAGGGTGGTACTGTAAAACTAGAAGAGAGATCAGTATTTCTGGCTCATCATGAGAAAGTAGATTATATAAAGGATAACTATGACACCAAAAGAATTGCAATTATGGCACACTTCATTCATGAGAGAAAGCTTCTTGAGAAGCACTTCCCCACAGTACGAATTCTTTCAAGTGACGGACATGCCGAAGGTGTTGACCTTTCAGACATTGAAAAAGTTATTGTCTACAGCATGTCCTTTAAAACCAGTAAACACACACAGCGCATTGCCAGACAGGCTAATCATGACAGAACTACCCCCATTGAAGTCGATGTACTCATCGCAGATAAACCATCCATTGGTGGGCATGTGTATGAGACAGTGGCCATTAAAAGATCCAACTTCATACGGGATAGCTACAATCAAAGCTTAAGGAGCACAAAATGAAAAATATAATGTTAGATATAGAGACACTAAGTACAGACAGTAATGGAGTTATAGTAAGTATTTCAGCTGTAGAGTTTGAACTAAATACTGGTAAGACTGGTAATCGGTTTGAAATGGGAGTTGATATTCAAGAGCAACTTGATAATGGTGCTATCATTGATGGTGATACTGTTATGTGGTGGTTAAGTCAGGATAAGCAGGCACAGAAACAATTAGTTAGATTGGAAAGACATCCAGTAGCTGATGTTCTTAAAGCCTTTAATGATTTTGTAGAATCAGCTGATTGTAGTGGTTTATGGGGTAACAGTCCATCATTTGATAATGTAATGGTTCGTAACCTATATAAAAGACACAAAACATCATTTGTTGCTCCTTTCTGGATTGATAAATGTGTTAGAACAAGAGCAGCTGATATGCATGTAGATAAATCTAAACTATCTTTTGTAGGAACTAAACACAATGGAATTGATGACTGCCTACATCAGATTAAATACTGTATAAGACCATAACATGAGACAGATGTACTTAGATTCTTGTAGAAACTCAGACTGTAAAAACGTTGTTACTACTATACGAAAGATAGCTAGGGGTAAGTATTGTCATATCTGTTCACCTGTTTTTGCTAAGTTACAACGTCAAGCCTACTATCTAAGTGATGCACATAGATTCAATACTGATGAAAAGAAACCACTACCAGCTTGGATGTTAACAAGAGGTACAATAACTTATAGTGGTAAAGGTTCAAACACATGATAAGCAATTTTGAGCTATATGGTAGGGAAGATGTACCAAGAGTACCTATGCATGTAGCCAACTTTAGAATAGCTTTGCTCAAAGAGAATTTAGCTGTTCATATGAATAACCATTATAGTGAGTGGAATACTTACATAATCAAGAAAATGCTCACAGCCATATCCCACTGGGAGAAACTAAGAGATGGTGAGGAAATAGAATGATAGAACTTATAATGAGTGTTATACTAGGTGGACTCTCAGGAGTTCTTGTCCTGTTAGTTTTTGGACTGATAGTTAAGGTATTTGATAAAAGGAGATAGAATGATTTATGAGCACGCAATATCTGCAACAATAGTTGTAGTCATGGTTATAGTTTTAATGGAGTATATTATGTGGAGAATGAAATGACAGAAGCAGCAATTCAAACTAAGATAATGAAGTTCTTAAAATCCATAGGTGCTATATGTAACAAAACTATAGGTATGAGTAAGGCAGGTTGGCCAGATATTATATGTTGTTTTAAAGGGAGATTCTTTGGTGTTGAAGTGAAGCAGCCTGGTATGAAAGCCACACCACTTCAAGAGTTTAAGATGCAAGAGATTGCTGCTGCTGGAGGTTTGGTGGTTGTAGCAACTTCTGTGGAGGATGTTCAGGCTTACTTGAATAGTGAAGAGCTACTGCTTTCATAGCTCCACACCTGGGGCACTCTGCATAACCACCTATATACTTTACTCCACACTTACAGCTTACAAAACTATTTCTTCTTCCTACGATCATTTTTCATATCCTCTCTATGTTCTAATCTACATTCAGGAGAGCAGTACCTTTCAAAAACACCTTTCTCAATCATAAATCGTGGTTGTTTACACTTAGGGTTTTTACAAGTGATTATCTTAAATTTCTTTTTAACCATCTCTTATAGAATCTGAGATAATTAAAAGTACCCACAATATACCTAAACCAATCACAATACCTATAACATCAGCTAATATCATCACATCTCCTTTATCCAATTATAATTGGTATTGCGTTCTTCTCTACTATCAGTATAATAATTCCATTTATCAGTTACACAGTTCATAGTTGTGCAATCACTAGCACCTACTTGTAACCAATAACCTAAACCACCAAGGTTAGCGATGTAAGTGTTAGTAATATGATTAGCAAAATCAGAAGGAGTAAACTTGCTACCAACCCTATGATTAATCCCATCTGTAATAATAGAGTAGTTATACTTACCTGTGGTCTGTGCATAACCACCACCTCTATAAGTGTATCCGTCACCACTATCAACGTCACCATTGCCAAGCCTATTACTATAAACCTTACTTCCAATGAGGTATTGGTTAGCATCGTGACCACTGCATCTTCCATCTGTATTGTATCCTCCATGTTCTCTATAGTAGGAAAAGATACTAGGTAAGGCATCACAAGAATAGTTTAGATTCTCTCTCACCCCTATTAGATCACTACCTACTTCTGTTAAGACTGTAGCTAAGTACATATCTTCATTCATCTTAGTTCGCATATCAAAATAATATGCATACTGTAGACCCTCATAAAACTTATCTATCTCTGACATATTAGCAGTATGAAACACTAAAATCAATTTTTCTTTGGTTGTATTAGGTACATGCTTTGCTATATCAACGTCTGTTTCTGTTTCTGTTTCAGGTGCTACTTGTTGACTACAACCTATCAACAACATAGCTAAAACTAAAACTAAAACTAAAACTAAACCCACTCTCATCTTTTTCATCATTTGTTATCCTTTACATCTTGTTCTAAGCTTACATTAGATTTATCTATATTTATAGATACAAGTGGAGCTGTTGTACACCCCATCTGAAGCAAAAGCACAAAAAATAAAACCCATCTAGTTATTACCTTCAATCTAAACATCCACACTTTCCTCACTTCTCATTTCATCTCCTTGTTATTTGTTAGGTATCCATTAGGTAGTACCAAGCTGTTATTTCTTATCACCCGTACTAATAGCCATATTGTAAGGAGTACCAAACTCGTCAGGAGTTAGTAAATCCACATCTTGACCTAAATCTTCCATCTTCCATTCATTCTTAGCTGCTTTAAAGTCAATAGGTTTGAAAGCATCTTCTGTAGATGTTTGATCATCAAAGTTAATAGTACCTAAACTAAGCTGATCCATTCCTTGTTCAGGTGCTATAGGATTATCTATAGGATCATGTACCGGTGCTGTCGATGATGACACACTTGTGGTATATTCACTATCACCCTTTTTATCATAAGCTGCATACCAATCTGTAACTACATCACCACTACCTTTATACTTAGCTGGTGTATTGTCTGATATTAGTTTACGATCTTTATCTGTTAACTCCTTACCATGCACCATCTTGCTAAGTAAGTAACCACCTTGCTGATGTATACCATATACATTAGCTCCAGTAACAGGTATACCTCTTCTCTTTAGCTCATCTATATTCTCATTTAGTAACCAACCCTGAGCTTCCTCTTGACCAGCTGGTGTTTTCAGATACTCAACAGATTTACCAGTAGCCCTTGCAGCCTTAGTAGTTGTTGATGGCAAGTGTTGATACTTACCATATGCTCCAGAACCTTTGTTGTGAGCAGTGTATTTCTTACTCTCACTACCAGTACTCTCAAACTGATCTATATATTTGTTATAGTAATCTAACTCACTTCTGTTCATTGTCCGCTCCTTCAAGTAAACTTACAAAGTCTGACTGGACACCTAGAACACCTAATATAGCTGCTTGCATTCTCAAGTTACCAGTTCTCATATAATCTCTTAACAACTTAGCTGTCTTAAACCCAAAAGGTTTATTGTGACCAGCACGTGAAGCTTGATGAGAATCAACTATAGTTTGTAACTGTTCATCTGTTGTAGTTCTCTTTATATTTACACCTGTTGGCAATACATATCTATTAATATGTCTTTTAAAGTTATCAGCTATAACCTTAGCTCTATCCATTGTTAGTGGTAACCCATGGAATTTACTAGGTACAGATACTTGTGGTTTAGAACCAGCAGAATACAGTAGTACATGTCTAGCATCTGTTCTTCTCTTAGCTACATACTGCAACATATTAACTGTCATTCTAAATCTATTTACTGGAAACATACCACTTGTTGGCTGAGCTTTAAGTCCTACTGCTTCTACACCATCCCAAACAGCAGAGTATATTTTAGCTCCTGCTCCTGAACCACGTACTAAACCTGATGTATTAGCTCTAACTACACCATCTCTAATAGTGAAACTACTTCTTGGTGAGTTGTTATAGCTAATTCTAATAACACCATCAGAGGAACCAGTAACATCCATACCACTCTGTGAACCAAGAACCTCTCTAAGTGGTTCCATTTTTCCAGCAGCTGTTTCCATCCTGGCAGCACGTTCTGCCCTTGGTGATAGTGTTACTGGTGGTTCAGTAATAGCTAACTCATTTTCAATCTTAGCAACATGAGTATCAACCTGATTAGCTTCTTTAAGCATAGTAACTTTATTTTCAAGCTCAGTTATTCTTGCACCTTTAGCTTCTAGTGCTGTAGCTAGTGCTGTTTCTTGTTCAGCTAGTTTAATCTCTCGTTCTCTCTCAGCTCTTGCTACTGCATTAGCTTGCCTAATGTGACCCTCTTTCCTAAGTTTTTCAATGGTTCCTTTAGGAGCACTTGGAGGTATTGGACCAGCCATGTCAGGGTTGTTTTTCACAGCATTCATGAACTTCTTAATCTCAGCTTGATTACCTTCAAAGCTAGATGCTAGCTTGGCATACTCTTTAGCTATACCTTGAATAGATTTTCTTGCTGCTGCTGGTAAACTATCTGAAGCTAAAGCTCTATCTAAGAATCGCTTAAAGTCTGTCTGTTGACCAGTCTCAAAAGCATTCTTAGCTGCGTTAGCAACATTGATCTCTTTAGCTGAAGTTTTAATAGCTCCATACATTGGATTCCAAGCCATAATGTGTTTAAGTCCAGGGACTTGCTCTATAATGTTTACAAAGCTTGTCTGTAGTCTAGGGAATGTTTTAGACCACATACCATAAAGAAGTGATGCTTTAGGGTTATATGTAAGACCTGCTTTAGCTAGTTTATCTAAAACCATTCTATGATTAGCTATCATGCTAATTACTGGATCTTGTTCAAACAACTTAGCTGCCTGCACAGTTGAATCTAGTCTATCTAATGCTTGAGGGTTTTTGATCCTAGGTCTCAACTGTAGTAGATCATCACTAGCATTACCTAATGAATACCCATCTTTACCAACCTTAACCTTATCCAATGATCTTCTAACCATAGATTGTTCAAGAGCATCTTGATTACTTTTAGACATGTTCTCCATAATAGTATCATATTGAGTTCTACCCTCTTTACCTAATACCATTAGTTTATCTAATGATTTCTTAGCTGTAGCACCCTCAGACATTAATCCCTTAACCCATTTAGTATTCATAGCTTTCATATGTGCTGAATAAGCAACATCACTTGTATGTTTGAAATCTAATAGTTTACGCTTAGCAGCATTGTCAAGATATGGTGTGTTCTTGATCACTGTATCTATTTGATTATCTATAGCTCTATAAGTAGAACTTAGTGATGGTGTGTCAACAGTACCTAATCTTTGACTTCTTACTGCTGCACCCTCTTCAAACATACCTACTTTTCGTAATAGGTTATTTAAATCAGTTCTTACCTTAAACAATTGACCTAGACTAGGATTAGCATCTAAGGTAGCCATAGAAGCGTTAATTTTATCTAAAGCACCCCTAGCACCTCTTTCCTCTACCGTAGCCATATAAGGGGCTAAGCCCTCTCTTATATGACGCATTTGAGACTTTAATTGTTCAGTGGGTAATTCAATACCTTCAAAAGAATCATCCAAAGCACCTCTGACTGAACCCATCATTCTTTTAGCAGCTTCATCAGACTCTTTAACCATACCTAACATTCCATCTACTGTTGAACTAGCACCTATTCCATTAAGTGTAGATGTTCTTGAAGATACGTTCTTTCTTAACATCTGAGCTATAGCAGGCTCTTCAACAACCTTAGTTAGATAGCCCTGCAAAGATGGGTTGTTCTCTATTTCGTTTCTAAGAATGATGTTACGCTGAGCTTCAAAGTCAGAAGGATTCCACTCAATACCACCCATTCTAGCATATTCTTTACCTCTCTTAGTTAGCTCTGAGTCAGTAAGTCCAGTTAGTTCTGATATGGTACCTATTGCTGACTTAGTATTCTTACCAGCCAATGACTGAAATAAACCTCTAGCAATAGATGTACCTTTAGAACCTATGAAATGAATAGCCTTACCTAATACACCATCAGTAACAGCAGCATCAACACCCTCACCAAACAGCTCAAAGCCATTCATTGGTTTGTTAGTTACATTCTGATCAGCAAGTAGAGCTTCATTACGTTTAATATCCTGAACCCTACCTACACCAGCACCAACCATACTACCTGCAATACCTAATGATACAACTGGTACAGCTGTAGCAGGATTAACTACCATAGGTAACATAATACCACCAGCTACAGCTCCTGCTGTTTCACCAAGGTTAGCCATAATAACATTTTGTATACCACCTGAATTCATTGGTATTGGTACTCCCTCAGGAGTATATGCTATACCAGTATGGATGTTATAGTAATCAAACCAACCCTCTTTAACACCATGCTCACCTACTGCTGTCAGTGTTTTAGTTTCTTGTTCACTTAAGTTACCACTAACTATATCAACCATATCTATATTAATAGCACCTAATGCTGCTGATATGTTAGATACCTTTTCTCTTGTCTGCTCCAAAACTTCAAACTTCTCTTTATTCCATCTGACACTACCATCACCAAAAAGTTCTTTGTAGGCTTTATCTGGGTCTTGACCTGCTGTTGTTCTTATGTGCATTCTTCTCTGCATCTCAGCCTTAGTATCTTCTTTAGATACAGCAACACTTCTAAGCTTACTGTATTCAGATTCTTTTTCATTCATTATATCATCAACAAGAGTGGTATCGAATGACTTAGTAGGCTCAACATAGCCACTTGTTGTATCTGCTTCAGGTAGTTCAAACTGAGGTTGATAAGATGGAGCAGTTACTTGCCCCTCTTCACCTGGTACTATCTCATAAGGGTTATCTGCCCCTGACTGATTTATCATCTAATCTCCTTGAAAAGTATACTGTTCTTTCACAGTCTTACCTGGTTTCTTCATTCCACTTGTATCTACTGAATTAAGAGCATCCATCACTGT
>DAOUPF010000199.1 GCA_030626265.1 Sulfurovum sp. | reverse complement strand
GTCTTTTGTACTTAAGTACTTGATATAGTCACTATCCATAGATATATCAGTTTGAGCCATGATCTTTTGACTCAACTTTATAGTACCACTACCTTTTTCACCTACTGATAGTTTGATATTTTTAAACTGATATAGATACTGTTTTGTACCCATAGATGCACGGTAAAAGAGCCAGACAGGCTCAAAATAGATACTACATACAGATCTTAACTCTTTACTATCATTACTATCAGATGTTCCTCCTTGTACAAAACCTATATCAACTTTTTGTTTACGAAGAAGCTCTAGTGTCTCTATGGATCCTGCAGTCTCTTTGATATCAACTGCAATACCTTCTTTCTCTAATAGCTTTTTGTACTCATGTGCATACTGATAGTAAACCCCACTACTACGACCTGTTGCTATAGTGATCTTTTTTTCAGGTGCTGGGTCGATTTGTCTATATATAAAAAACGCAAGTGCTGCCACGAACAGTAGCAGAGGTATACTGATCTTGGCTATCTCTTTCATCTCTTGAGATATTACTCAGTCTTCATCTCGATAAGTTCAGATAGAAGCTCCCCCGCCTCATCCTCATCCATCTCTCCTAGTGCTATCTCTTCGAGTATATCTTTGCACTCCATATGCATATCTTGCATCTCCTCTAGCTCTTCTCTATCAGCCAGAGATATAGTCTTCTCTTTCTCAATCATTTTAAATGTATCATCTATAGCCTCTTCTAGGTCTTGGATGATTTCATTTTCTAGGAGATTTTTGAGCTTTTCTAGGTTAGTCATGGTGATAGCCTTTGTTTTATAATTGAGTTATTGTAGCGAAAAAAGCAAGAGAGAAAGATAAGAATAAGGAGAGTTACCCTCTAGTAGTTACTAGAGGGGTATTTTTAATTATACGCTACAAGCACTAACACCTGGAGGTGTAGTTGGTTGGATGGCTTGGTTGTCTGCTCCACCATCTTCATTTACTTTGTCTATAAAGGCTAGAAGCTTACTTGCTGCTTCGTGGTATCTCTTTGATGTCTCACTATCTGGCATATGGTATGATACAGGCTGTCCTGTGTCTCCACCGATTCTAACTGCTGGTTCTATCGGTATACGAGCTAGTAGTTCAGTGTTGAACTCTTGGGCTACTGGTAGTGTTGTCCCCATACCAAATATATCTGACTCTGTATCACATGATGGGCAGATAAATCCACTCATATTTTCTATCACACCAGCTGTTGGGATATGAAGTTTCTGGAACATATCTAGACTTCGTCTACTATCATCTAATGATACCTCTTGTGGTGTAGTTACTGTGATACCAGCCGTAATAGGTACTGATTGTGCTAATGTCAACTGCGCATCACCAGTTCCTGGAGGCATATCTATGACTAGCACATCTAGCTCTGACCATAGGATATCACGAAGTAGCTGCTCTATAGCCTTCATGATCATAGCACCTCTCCATAGTAGTGACTGTCCTGGCTCCATGAGTGAGCCCATACTCATCACTTCTACTCCATAAGCTTTTAGAGGATGTACTTTATTTCCTACTATCTCTGGCTTTTGCTCATCTACTCCCATCATCCGAGGGATATTTGGTCCATAGATATCTGCATCTAGTAGTCCTACTTTTTTACCCTGCATTGCCATAGCGATTGCTAAGTTTACTGAAGTAGTTGATTTACCTACTCCACCTTTTCCTGAACTAACCATTACGAAATTTTTGATCTGAGGAGCTATATTTTTGCCACTTGTTGAGTTGCTCTGCTCTCTTGGAGCTTTTGGTGCCATGATATGAACTTCAGGAGTAGAAAAACCTAGCTTTTTTAGCTCTACTGTAGAGTCTGCTATCAACTGTTGTTTAACTTCCTCAGCCGAAGAGGTAATGTCAATAACCACAGATACTTTATCTCCATCAATCTCTACATTCTTTACAAATCCAAATGTCACTATATCTTTAGTAAACCCAGGGTATGTTACATTTTTTAATGCTTCTAATACTTTTTCATTTGTCATAAAATTTTTCCTTTTACTTTTTTTAGTCTGTTAGTATAAAAGAGTTATACCACTCCAATCTTAAAATTAGCCCGAATTATGCAATAGAATTGCAAAAATAATATATATTGTATATTTTGGGATAAAATATATAGCATGCATATAGCATATATAAAGAATCTGTCAAGCTTATAAAGTGTATAATATCGTTACACTTTACTTAATATATATTTCTTAATAAAAGGATTTTTTTGCAAGATATCTCTCTAATACTTTTAGCAGCAGGTAGTTCAACACGTTTTGGATTATCTGCAAAAAAACAATGGCTTTACCAAGGGCAAAAGCCGCTGTGGCTTAGTGTAGCTGATAATTTTTCTGAAAAATTCTCTTTTTTCAAGATTATTATTGTCTCAGCAAAAGATGAAATTGAATATATGAAGCAGTTTGCCAATTATACCTATGTCACTGGTGGTAACAGTAGACAAGCCTCTCTCAAGAAGGCATTAGCAGAGGTAGATACAACATTTGTTTTGGTAAATGACATCGCTAGATGCTGTATAGACTCTGATATGATAGATAGAGTAATAGCCCAAAAAGAAAATGCCTCTTGTATAGTGCCTACTCTAAAAGCTGTAGATACCCTATACTTAGATGAACAACCTATAGATAGAGACAAAGTACGCATCATTCAAACTCCTCAACTAAGCCATAGTGATACACTCCGCAAAGCACTTAGCTCCAAAGACGAATTTACCGATGAGAGCTCTGCCATTAGAGCGTTGGGAGAGAGGGTTATATTTGTAGAAGGCTCCACAAAGGCACATAAACTTACCACTATAGATGATATGAAAAAGCTCCCATGTCTCAAAGAGCCATCAAGTGAAACCCTGATAGGTTTTGGTATAGATATACATCCATTTGAAGATGGAAAAATCATGAAGCTTTGTGGAGTTACTATAGATTCTACTTTTGGATTCAAGGCTCATAGCGATGGGGATGTAGCTATACATGCACTCATAGATGCACTTCTAGGAGCTGCTGGTATGGGTGATATCGGAGAGCTATTTCCAGATACTGATAGTGCATATGCAGGTGCTGATTCTGCTATATTGCTATCTGAGACTATGAAGCGTATACACTCATATGGATTTGTAGTGGGCAATGTAGATATGACTATACTAGCTCAAACCCCTAGACTATTGACTTATAAAAATGATATGAAAAAAAGTATAGCAAATTTACTAAGCCTTCCTATAAATCGTGTAAACATAAAGGCTACTACAGCAGAAAAACTAGGTTTTGTTGGGAGAAAAGAGGGAGTGACTGTACATGCAGTGGCATCTCTAAAATATTTTAATTGGATGGAGAACAGATGAAAGTTATCATTGTAGAAAATGAACTATACTTAGCACAGAGTATTGCTAGCAAGCTAGGGGAGTATGACTTTGAGGCTGAGATATTTAGCTCTGCAAAAGATGCCATGAAGAGTGATGGAGATATATACTTACTATCTACCAACCTACCAGGACAAGGCTTTATGCCTCTTGTAACAAAGCAAAAAGATAAAATCACTATACTCATGGTAAACTATATCAATAATGATACCGTCAGTGAACCTCTAAAAAATGGAGCGAAAGACTATATAGTAAAACCATTTATGATAGAAGAGCTACTTAGAAAAATTGAGCATCATAATGAATTTCAGCAGATTAAAGAGCAAAACAACTTCTATAATGAGTATCTATGTGACCTATTT
>DAOUPF010000145.1 GCA_030626265.1 Sulfurovum sp. | reverse complement strand
ACCCAGTTATCAGTAGCATCACCAAAGTCACCTAGGTCTACTTGTGTGACTACATTTCCATACTTATCATAGACATACTCTATAGATGTCTGCTGTCCTATGCTACCTGTGCCTTCATAGTATAGGGTTTGGGCTTGTACAAGTCCTGAGAATGTGACTAGATTATTTGCCTCTTTTTGTGTATCAGTAAGTACCCCTTGAGTAAAGATATCTACTGTATCGTATGCGTTGAATTTTTCTATATAGAGATTATCTGCACTGTCTGTGATCTTAGAGTAGTCTAGTAGCCCTTTCTCATAATAGTTATCGTTGATGTAATGGCTAGTACTTTTTCTGTAGATAGCATCACTATTAGATGTATTTAGGTCTGCTGTAGTGACCCATCCAAAACCATAGAACTCACGCTCATGACGGTCATAGTACCCATCTTTATATGTAAACTTCTGCTTCATTGTATCACTACCATCACCTGCATGTCCATCAGATACTGTTATTTCAGAGAGTACCCATTTATGGTGAGGGTTTTTATAGGTATTTCCACTTCTATTATAGTCAATAGCAAAACTCGCACCCAATGGTCTTTGTACTGTTTTTAACAGATTTGTTTTACCTATAGTTGAGCTAGAGACTTCAAAGTTATTAGTATCTGGTGATGCTAAAAAATCCAGATATCCATCACCATCAATGTCACTTAGTGTAATCTCATCTTTATTGCTTCCTTTTGTAGAAGAACCACCAAGATTTCCACAAACTTTAATTGGAGATGCAAGCCCTATACCAATTGGTATACAGATTGTTCCTGTTCCTGTTGTATCTCTAGTAGTACCTTTATTGTAATAGAGACTACTAGCGCCTCTCCACTCTACCTCACTAGTAAATCCATTTCCTGTATTTAACTTAGTAAAAATCTTTGAACCACTTTTGATATATACTTGATCTGCTAACCCATCAGAGTTGATATCTTTTAGTGTATATGTATGTTTATTTTCCTGTGTAGAGCCTGCTATCCCTACACTGATACTATTGCTTCCAATATTAATACCAAAGCTTCCACTCAAGCCTTTTGCTGTACTTACACTCTTTTGTATTCCTGCAAAGCCCCAAGTCTCTATATCTGCAAATCTATACCCAAGGTTAAGTGCAACTTGAGCATTTTTATAGATACGATCTGGTAGTCCATCTGCATTGATATCTTTGAGTGTATAAGAGATGCTATCATCGGTCTTATTAAAGTTTCCAGAGATTCCTCCTGCAGGGTGTATAGTATTAGAAGCTATAACTACATTTTTACCACCTGATTGAACAGCACTTGCAGTATAGCTTCCACCTAGTGTTACTCCACTTGATGTAGAGGTGGAGTAAGTAGGTATACCATCTGTATTTACAGGTACAGGCTTTAGAAGTCCTCCTAACATTGTAGTATATTGAATCTGGCTTAGACCTACAATATCAGGGTATCTATCTCCATTCATATCGATAAATTCAGTTAGAGTTTTATTTGTTGTATCTGTATCTGTAGCACTACCTGATACTCCAAAAGCAGAACCACCTATCGCAAAGCTAGAGGATTTACTTTTGATTATCTGATTGATAGCACGAATCCGTTCAGTATCACTAACTGCCACTGCTGAAGTCTCAATAAAACTATCTCTTCCCATACGAGATGCACTCATCTCTTGGTCATTTAGATATGAGTATCTATCTACACCATCCCATCTATTTAAGTTATGTCTTGGGAACATCATAACAAGGATGCTTTTTGATGGGTCATATGTATTCTCTACAAGAGCTTGCAGAGAGTCACTATCTGTAATACCACTAGTAAAGTCACTACTGTCTAGTCCATCCAAAGCTGTTAAGTCTATATTCAATTCAGACTCAATGATAGACTGTGAGGCTCTAGTATCATTACCGTTGTAGATAAACTGTCCCCAGTTTCTATACATAGGTCCAAAGAGATACTCACTACTATGTGTATATACACCCGCTTGTATCTCTTGAATTGAGCTATTTTGTGTGATTTGTACTCTTGAGTTATTTGCAAGAAGTGAAGCCAAAGTTAGATCTTCTGTATGATACTCAATATATAGTTTATCCCCTGCTTCTACATTAAGTGTATGAGTCAAGATTGGTGTAGTAATTACTCCATTTTCATAATGTATTTTCTGTTTTACTAAAAGTGTATTGTCTTTTTTTATGGAGAAAGCTATATCTGCTGTGAGATTTGTATTTTGGAGTAGTGGTCTAAATGATACTGCTGTTGTATCTGTTGCTGTCCATTGTGCTGTAGGCTTAATAGCTTTGCTATATGGTTTGATAGTAACTGCTCCAGATATTAAAATAGTTGGATCACCATTATCATCAACAATAGGGGTATTCTCATCACTTGTACTGGTATATGTAATAGTAGGAGTCCAGATAGTACTATCCCAATCAATGTTTGTATCAGAATAAACCTCAAAGCGATAGACCTCTTCTTGTAGAACATTTTGTGTAAGGTTAATCACACTATTAAATGAGTTTTGTCCTATATTCTCCTCCCAAACAGTAGAGGTATTTCCTATGGTATCTCTTTTTACTAGACGCAATATAACATCATCACTAGTTGCTGGTTTACTAATGTTATTTTTGATAGATACTGTACCATCGAGAGGCAAACCAATCTCTCCACCACTTAATAAAAAGTCTTTTTTAGCATCAAACTCATAATTCAATAATCCATTGGCATCTACAGTTTGAATTTTATCAGTATATGTGATTATTGGAGACCAATTGACTTTATCATATGCTCCATCATAGATAGAATGAACACGGAAATAGATATGATCTCCTTCGTTTATAGAGATACTATTTACAGATTGAGGTATTTTGAGACTATAATCTTCTGCACTAATTGCTGTACTCCAGAGCTTTGCACCTTTATGCTGTATGGTTACACGTACACCATCAGCACCACTATATGAGGCTCTACTATCACTTGTATCCTCTATAAGCCTTACTGGTGCATTAATGGATACAACTCCAGATTCAGGGGCTCTCCAAACTCTTACTGTATCATGCAGTGGATATCTCTTTTCTAGAAGTTCTATCTCTTCTTGTGTCAAAGGCTCTATCCATCCATCACTACTCACACTTCCTACTTCATTGATAGGGTTTGGTGTATATTCACTTGTTGTTGTAAAAGTTGGTACACCATCATTAATCTGATTATAATGAGCTACACCATTGGATATAATATCAATCAATCCATCACCATTTACATCTGAGAAATAGATATCTATAGTTGTAGTTGCATCACTATCTGCATCACCTGCAAATGCCGATATTACACTAAAGCCACCATGAGCTTCATATCCATCATTATCAGATGAACTAGCACTATGATGAAATGCTGTTACACCAGAAATAGGCTTTGATGTAGCAAAGTTTTCAATACCATCATGAGAAAGATTTTTTCTATACCTAAGTGTACTACCAACAACCATTACCTGATCAGGCAGAGAATCACCATCAATATCTACCATTCGTAGTGTACCTTTAGTATCAGAAGATGTATCTCCAAACTTTGCACCAAGTGTTAAGCTCTTATTTTCTAGCCTCCAGTCATTAAATCCAACGGTTGTCGCGAAATGGAAAGTACCTCCATCTGAAATTGCCCCACTTAACGCTGAAGCTTTACTAGGCATACCTGCTTCCCCTACACTCCTCTGAGATGGTGAAGATATCGAAGTTGAGATTTTTTTCTCTTCTCCTAATAATACATTTTTAGGTGTTGTATTTACCACTTTTACTCTAAGTGTCGATGAAGTTTCTACCTTTTTTGTTGTATCCTCTATATCACTTGTATCATTTACTATATTTTGATTATCTGCTTGTACTATAAACTCTGAAGAATATATCTGAAGCTTATCTAGTGCTACAGGAGTGTTACTCTCAGTACCATTTGCATCATAATAATACTCTCCCCATCCTCGATAAAAGATCTCACTATCACTAGAAGGCAGTTCATAAAGTCCCAATGTTTCGATATCTATCAACTCTGTATCAATCATAACTTTTGGCATCCAATCTGCAGGTTCTACTTCAGTAAACTCACCTATATAGTGATACTCAAAGTAAACTCTCTCTCCTTTTATAACCTCTAATAGAAGCGGTTCATACTCTGAGACTACTCCTTCATTGACCTCTATAGTCTGCTTTACAAGACGCTCTCCTTCTGATTTAACTGTAAAGTGAATCTCTCCAGTTCCCTCAAAGTCATTAGGAATTACTGCTTCTACATGAATCTTTGCATCTTCTGTTACCGCCCACCCAAAGCTATTTTTAAGTGGCTGATACACTGTATAATGAGGCTCTATCTCTTCTTTGAATGAGTCCGTATCTACCTCTCCAAGTATGATACGATCTATAAAGCTCTTCTTGGAGGAGTGGTAAGTTACAACAGGATTCCAATCTAATGATTGAAAATCAATATTACTTTGTGTAGAGATCATTGCAAAAAGTTTATCTCCTGCCTTTACCTCTATCTCACCAAAGAGAGGTTGTATCTCTACTACTGTAAAAGCAGCATAGCTCTGTTCCCATATCTTACTTTGCTCTCCAGAGGCAGTAAATTTAATGAGTGTAAAGGTAACATCATCACTACTTATAGATTTTTTAATAACTCCATCAATCTGCACTATACCTGAAGATGGCAACTCTACAGCCTTAGCTTT
>DAOUPF010000400.1 GCA_030626265.1 Sulfurovum sp. | reverse complement strand
TTGCTGGTATACCAGTTACTTGTGCTGCCCAAGATGACATCACTCATATACTGGGTGATGAGGATGAGACTATGCTATCCTCTGCTCTGTACTATATAAAAAATGATCACTGTCCATAGGACTTTATACTAGGGCTAAATACCTTGGTACTGACACTTATCCTGTCTCCTATCTTTAGGCTCTTTATCTCTTCGGCACTGACTACTACCTCTACTATCTGTTGCCCTATAGAGATGATAGCTATGTAGATGACATCTACTTGGATGATATCTAGTAGCTCTCCCTCAAAAGAGAACTTTTGACTACCTGTTGTACGCAGTAGTACCTCCTTGGCAGAACCATCACTGACTATCTTACCACTATCTAGCATGATTACACGATTGCTCAGTCTATATATCTCACTAGGATCATGGCTCACCATGATGGTAGTAGTACCAAACTCACGATGCAAGGAAAGTATCTCTTGTTGTAGCTTTATCCTCATGACTGGATCTAGGGCAGAGAGTGGCTCATCTAGGAGCAGTAGCTTCGGACTGTTCATCATAGCTCGGCACATAGACACCCTCTGCTGCTGCCCACCACTGAGAGTACTAGGCATCCTATCTTTGAGCTTGCTCATCTCTGTGATACTTAGTAGGTGATTGGCTAGCTCTATATCTGGATTGACAAATAGAAGATTCTTCTCTACTGTCATATTGGGGAACAGTGCATAGTCTTGAAATACAAACCCAATCCCCCTCTTCTGTGGAGCCAATGCTTTATCTCCATCAAGCCACACCGAGTCACCTATACTTATCTGCCCACTGGCACTCTCTAGCCCAGCCAAAATCCTCAGCAGTGTAGTCTTCCCACTACCACTCTGCCCAGCCAATGCTACAAAATCCCCCTCTTTTATCTCTAAATCTACTTCTAGATTCATATCACCGTTTGAGCCGTGTAGGTTTTTGTTTATTTTTATTTTTAGCATGAGGTTCCTAGTTTTGTATGTATTATATCTATATTCATTTTGTAAACTCTGCTTCTATCTCTTCTACTGTAGGTAGGCTAGATTTTAGCTCATCAGGAATTAAGTGTGTGAGTTCATATTCTGATACTCCCATAGGTTTATGTATATCACTGAGTGAATACTCTACTATCATCTTCTCTTTGCCTTTGCAAAGTAGTATTCCTATAGTTGGTTCATCTATATCACTTTTTATCTGCATATCAACAGCTTTGATATAAAAGTTAAGTTTGCCTGCAAACTCTGGCTCAAAATCTACAGTTTTTAGCTCCACGACTACATAGCAGTGCATCTGTGTATGATAGAAGAGCAAGTCTATATAAAAATCTCTATCTCCCACCTTGATATGCTTCTGCTTACCCACAAAGGCAAATCCAGCACCTAGCTCCAAAAGAAACTCTGTTACATTGTCTATAAGTGCTTGTTCTAGTTCTCTCTCTTTGTAGTTTTCTGTCATTGCCAAGAAGTCAAAATTGTATGGGTCTTTTAGGATTTGATTTGCAAGATCTGATTGTAACTCTGGTAAAGTATTTGAAAAGTTTGTGATAGCTTTTCCATTGCGTTCATATGGATTGCTCTCTATCTGATGAACTAGTACACTTCTGCTCCAGCCATTTTCTATAGTTTTTTGAACATAAAATAGTGCCTTTTTTATATCACTATTTTTTTGGAAAATTGCAATATTATGTCCCCAAGGTATCTGTAGCAATTGCGAAACAACCTGTTTCGTAATTGTATTCTCTTGAGAATAGAACA
>DAOUPF010000075.1 GCA_030626265.1 Sulfurovum sp. | reverse complement strand
ATACCTCAGCAACTACTCTAGTGGCAAAATGGCAAAATCAATAGCCACTGCACTATATCTAAGAGGAGCAGATGTATGTTATATATCTACTATGCCTCATGATGATCTGCCTGAAGAAGTATACACTATAGATGTAGAAGATGCCAAGGAGATGTTGGAATATACAGTAGATGCTGTACGAGTAGCAAAAAAAGGCAAGATGAGTAAAGTAAGTATGAACAACCCAGATTCAGCTCATCTGATACAAAAAACTCCTTTTCTATTCATGGTAGCAGCAGTGTCTGACTTTAGACCAAAATATCCTCAAAATGGCAAACTAAAAAAGAGTCACATAGGTGAAGAGTGGAACTTGGAGTTGATACAAAATGATGATATATTAAAAAGTGTCAACAAAGATGGTATCGTCACTGTAGGATTTAAAGCAGAGATGGATAGTGACAACGGTCTTGACAATGCTACTAATCTGATTGACAACAAGGACATAGATGCTGTCTGCTACAACCTGCTATCTAGTAGTGAGAGCTTCGGGACAGACACAAATGAAATAACCTTTATTAGCAAAGAAGGTACACTCAAGCTTGACAAATCAGATAAACTCACCCTCTCTCTAAATATTCTAGAGCAGAGCAAAACTCTCAAAAAGGTATCCAATGGCAAAAACTAATACTCTAAAACATTTAGCCATCATCATGGATGGTAATGGTCGCTGGGCAAAACGCAGAGGTAGAGTGAGAACAAAAGGTCATGAAATGGGTGCAGAGGTAGTAAGGGACATCACTACCTACTGTGCGAAACATGAGAGTATAGAGACACTCACTCTATATGCCTTTAGTACAGAGAACTGGAAACGCCCTAAAATGGAAGTGACTTTTTTAATGAAATTATTAGATAACTATTTAAAAAATGAATTAGACACTTATATGAGACTAGATACCCGCTTTGAAACAGCTGGTGATTTAGAGCCATTCTCTAATAAACTCAAACAAACCATAGCTGATACAAAAAAGGCAACCAAAGATAACAAAAGCCTAGTCCAAGTACTAGCTCTCAACTATGGAAGCAGGAACGAGATAGTGCGTGCTGCCAATAGAGTTATCTCAGAGAAACAAGAGCTTACAGAAGAGAGTCTATCTAATGCATTAGATACTCCATATAGCGATATAGACCTCATGATTCGTACTAGTGGAGAGCAGAGACTATCTAACTTTTTACTATGGCAATTAAGCTATAGTGAAATGTTCTTTACAGATACTCTCTGGCCTGACTTTTCACCAGTAGAACTAGAAGAGATTATTAGTAGTTTTCAAAACAGAGATAGAAAGTTTGGAGGAATATAGATGGAAGTACCTGTGCTTAGTATAGCTGGAGCAGTTTTTATATTTGGTATGATGATAGGATCATTTCTCAATGTTGTCATATATCGTACACCAAAGGGAGAGAATATAGCTTTCCCTAGCTCTCACTGTACAAGCTGTGAAGAAAAGCTAAAGTGGTATCACAATATCCCTATACTCTCCTGGCTCTTCCTTGGTGGAAAATGTGCTTACTGTAAGGACCCTATCTCAAAACAGTATCCTATAGTAGAATTCTTGACAGGTCTACTATGGTTATCACTGTATTTAAAGCTTGGGCTTGTATGGTATCTACCTTTTATCGCCGGCTCATTTACTGCTCTTTTGGCTCTTACTGTTATAGATCTCAAATACTATGCCGTCCCTGACTCTGTAAACTTTTTTGCACTACTCTTAGCACTAATACAGACAAATTCACTCAATCTTGATATGTCAAACTCTATTTTACATGCTGCCATGGCAGCATTTGGTCTATGGGCTTTAGCAAAAATCATATCAATTGTAGCACGCAAAGAGGCTATGGGTGGAGCTGATGTCATAGTAGCTGGAACTATGGCTGCCCTACTTGGATTCCCTGGGTTTTTCTTGGCACTATTTCTCTCTGCTATACTAGCGATTGTGCCTTCTATCTTTGCCAAAGATACTATGGTACCATTCGTACCATTTTTAGCACTTGCTACACTCATCATATATCTATTTGATACACAAGCAGGAGCATTCTTAGACTGGATTATGTATGGGTAGAGTCAGAGGATTTATCCTCTCTCACTTTACCAAAAACTATCTTCTGATATTTCTTCCATTTCTTTCTATACTATCCATCATATATATTATAAGAATAGCAGCTCTCTCTAGCAAAGTATCACTAAATGGTACTGAAGTACTTAAACTTTTATGGTTTTTTGCCCCTGAGATTCTATTTTACACTATTCCTCTCTCCTTCATAGCAGCCCTTACAGCCACACTAATGAAGCTCTCTGAGGATAATGAGCTTATCGCTCTATTCTCTTTTGGTCTAACACCTATAAAGCTTCTCAAAGTTTTTTTATTACCTTCTATTTTATTTACAACTCTTATGCTTACCCTATCACTATCTTCTATGCCCAAAAGTAAACTTAACTTCAAGATTTTTGAGGGGCAAAAATTAGCAGAAGCCAAGCTCACAATATCCCCCAATAAACTAGGTCAAAAATTTGGAGAGTATATTATCTTTATAGGAGACAAAAAAGATGATAGATACCGAGATATTGTACTTTTTGCTACTGATGACAGAGAGAAAAGAGTAATCTTTATGGCTGAGGAAGGTAGCATAGAGAGCAGTAGTAGTCGTTTTGCACTCAATCTATATAACGGTAGTGGGGATACTTTTCTCTCTAATTCTATAGAGTCTATTGATTATGAGCAGATGAGTATATATAGTTATCCAAAAAACCGAGCAAATCTAGGTATGCTCCAGAGAGGCTGGAGTAAGATAAGAGAAAACAAAAGGGATATGGCACTTTTTATATATAGTATATTTATATCCATATCTCCATTTCTTATATTGGCTATAGTAGCTGCATTTTCAATTATCAACCCTAGATACCAAAGAGCTCATATTTACCTAGTATCCTTTGCTATAACTATGGCTATCTATGCAACAGCCTCTTTTTTGAAAAAGCAGGGTACTCCAACTATATTGTTACTATTTTGCATACTCTATATATCCATAGGGGTTTTTCTTTTTTATAGACGAACTAGGAGAAACTTCTGATGAGGGTCAAAGCAGTCATAGCATACAACGGTAACCTCTTCAAAGGCTTCCAACGCCAAAAATCTACAAAAGAGACTATCACTACAGCTATAGAGACAGCACTTATATCTCTGGGTATATACTCTGACATTATAGGTTCAGGTCGCACTGATGCTGGTGTTCATGCTACTGGGCAAGTGATTCATTTTGATTTACCTGATTTTTGGTCTGACCTATCCAAACTCAAAGAGCATCTCAATGGAAAACTACAAGCTATAGAGTTCAAACATATCACAGAAGTATCAGATGATTTTCATGCCCGTTTCAATGCTAAAGAGCGCATATATCGCTATATCTTCAAGACTCGTAAACCTACTATATTTGAGCAAGACTTTATAGCTCATCTTCCTCTAAATAATTCTTCCAAGCTCAATGAAGCTCTATCTTGCTTCATAGGAGAACATGATTTTAGTAACTTTTTAAAAACAGGCTCAGAGACCAAAGATAATATCAGACAGATATATCAAGCCTACCACAAACGAAGAGGAGACTATCACTTCATATATTTCCAAGCCAATGGATTTTTGAGGGCACAAGTGAGAATGATGACTCACACGGCACTAGAAGTTGCCAATGGCAATCTAAGTATTGAGCAACTACAAGAGCAACTAGCTCTCAAGGCTTGTTATATTAAAAAGCTTGTACCACCACAAGGATTGTATTTGGCACGGGTTATCTATTAAAATTACCCATCGCTACTCTAGTAAGTTCTGGCATAGAGATAGGCTGACGCATAAGATCATATGATTGTACCTCTAGAGAACGCGTCAAAAACTTCTCATATTCTGGATTGATTAGCCTAGTTGCTTTGGCTAGCACTCTAGCCATCATAGATAGTGATGATGAGTAGTCTCTATCTGCTGTATCTGCATAGGTCATCATATCACCATTGGCAAATCTCCATCTACCTCCTGCAAAAAATTGACCAATAGCCTCATTGATAAACTCTGAAGCTTTGATGAGATAGTGCTCCTCTTTGGTAACTTCATAGGCTTTTATGAGTGCATCAGAGAGATAGGCATAATCTTCTAAAAAAGCTTTTGTTGTTGGCTCTTTGCCCTCTTGTGTAGAGTGATATAGCTCTCCTTTTATCATTGTTGCTGATAGCAGTTCCATCAGAGACTCTTTTGCCAAGATAAGATACTGTTCATCTATATCACTAGCACTAAATAGCGTTGTTATCATCATCGCATTCCATGATACTATGACTTGATTATCTTGTATCCTAGAGTTATCATATAGAGCAAAGTATAATCCATCTTTTAACATATGTTTTTGTATAAACAGTAGTGTTTTGGTAGCAATTACCTTATAGTCCTCTTTACCAGTCAAAGCATATGCTCTTAACATTAGCTCTACCATCAATGCATTGTTATACAGAGTTTTTCCACTCTGAGATGTCTGCCACTGCTTATCTATGCTGTACCTATGAAAAGCACCATCACTACTATCATAAAAGCCTTTTTGCATCATAGATTCTAGACTTTTGCCAAGAGTCTCTAGTAGCTCTACATCTGCATTTTGTTCATACATATCTATGAGTAGATTTAGTACAGAGTGTCGTGGAAACTTTGGTGCTTTACCAAAACCTCCATACTCTTTGTCAAATAGCTCTTTTATCTGCTCTGTTGCAACTTTGCTAAGAGAGCTATCTATCTTGGTGGCTTTTATACTACTCTCTTGGGTGTTCATGACATCTAGTATCTCTTTGCCTTTACTTATGAGAGTTTCTCTCTCTATAGTATATTTCTGTGCTACTAGCTCTAGAGTCTCATCAAAGCCCATCATTCCATCTCTTCTTTTGGCTGGGATATATACCGCAGAGTAAAATGGTATCTTCTCTGGAGTCATAAATATAGATATAGGAAAGTTACCCTCCCTTCCTGTCATCTGCTTGAATACTGCCTGATAGTATAATCCCACATCAGGTCGTTCATTGCAATCTACTCTAATAGCTATAAAGTTTTCTTTTAATAATCTGGCTATTGGCTCATCACAAAAAGACTCCTCTTCCATAAGTTCACACCAATAGCACCCTATGTGCCCAACAAATAAAAATATAGCTCTATCTTGCTCTCGTGCTTTTTCAAATGTCTCCGTGCTCCAGCTATGCCATAAGATTAAATCATTATCCATTATTGTGTTCCTTGTTAGCATATCATTTATAATATTTTGATATAGTTTTACCTTGTTTAACTTAAAAAAAAGAGTAAAGATGTACACAAAAAAGATATTTCTCATACTAGCCATAGTTTTTTCCACACTTTTGATCACAGCAGAGGGTTTTGGCGGACTTAAGCTACCTCAACAATCATTCCTAGAACCCTCTGAAGCATTCAAAGCAACCGCTATAAAAGAGGGTGATGTAATAAAGACAAACATCATACTAGGTAAAAAGATATATATATACGCAAAAGATCTGCATTATAAAATAACCAAGCCAAATATAGGTGAGATAGAGATTACAAAACCAGAGGCAGAGAAGCATGGTGAATTTGATATATACCATAGTATAGCTATTGACATACCACTCTCAGAGATACAAAGTAAGCTAACAGAGGACTATACTCTGACTATAGAGATGACAGGGTGCTCAGATAGTGGTATCTGTTATCAGCCACAAACTCGTAGTTTTGACTTCAAGTACGAGGGAGAAGAAGAGGGTTTTATAGCAAAAATATCACGCCTCACCAAAGAGGGAAACACTGCAAAGATAGCTGATGTACTAGTCAATGAGAGTTCATTCTTTATACTATTTTTGTTCTTTGTATTTGGTCTGTTTTTGGCATTGACTCCTTGTATATTTCCTATGATTCCTATACTCTCATCTATCATCATATCCCAAGCTGGCAAACATGAAAAACCAAATATGGGCAAAGCATTTTTTACCTCACTAGTCTATGTTGTCTCTATGGCACTTGCCTATACTGTTGTAGGTGTGATAGCAGGTCTTGTAGGAGCAGATATACAAGCAGCCATGGCAAAACCTTGGGTTATCATTCTATTCTCTATGATGTTTGTGGCTCTTGCATTTTCTCTATTTGGATTCTATGAGATAGGACTTCCTACCAAGTGGCAATCCAAGCTCAACTCTGCTAGTGACAATGCTCAAAGCAAAGGAATACTAGGCACTGCTATCATGGGTGTACTATCAGCTCTGATTGTAGGACCTTGTGTGGCTCCTCCTCTAGGTGGGGCTATACTGTTTATATCTCATACTGGTGATGCATTCTTGGGTGGACTGGCACTGTTTATCATGAGTATAGGTATGGGTATGCCTCTACTACTTGTCGGTCTTGGTGCTGGTAAATTTATGCCCAAACCTGGTGGCTGGATGATGCGTATATCACAGATATTTGGTGTGATGATGCTGATTATGGCTCTATATATGCTAGAGAGACTACTCTCTCCATTTGTCACTCTCTTACTAGCTTCATTTATATTT
>DAOUPF010000111.1 GCA_030626265.1 Sulfurovum sp. | reverse complement strand
CATAAGTGTAAATTAGATAAGTTTCCTTTCTCAGTAGTAGTCCAGACTAACTACCAACGAGCTGTTGACAAGCTAGCTTTAGATTTGAGCAAGGAGAGAAGTTGCTCTTTGGTATTTGTCTCTCTAGAAGAGGCTAACTGGCAAAGCAAAGCTACATCAATCGAACACAATAATATAGGCTATATCACACATCTTGAGAAGCTAAAAAAGAGTGATAGAGAGGATCTGTTTACTAGACTTGAGGGGAAACAGTTTATATTGGTATGTACTAATGATGCCATAGAAACTCCATTTGAAACTCTAGTGGTAAACTCTAGTAGTAAACTATATGACCAAAATGATGTTTTGACTATAGATGAGTATGTTCAATATATAGTCAAAAACTTCCAATATAAATTTCCAGATACAGAGCTTTCCAAAAAATTAGGAATTTCACGAAAAAGCCTATGGGAAAAAAGGAAAAAGTATGACCTCTTCAAAAAGAAATAAAACACTTCATATAGATACAGAAGCCCTATCTACATTGGCTCTAGTCCAAGAAGGGCTTCTCTCCCCAGTGACTACTCTCATGAATGAAGAAGAGGCAAATGAAGTAGATAATACAAAAATATATAAAGGTAACCCTTTTCCATTTTCATTTATACTAGCACCTAATGGCAATAAAAACCAACAAGTACTGTCATCAGTAAAAAAAGGTGAAACAGTAAATCTCTTATGCAATAGAAAAAAGGTTGGTGAGATTATAGTTGATGAGACATTTTCTATAGACCCAAAGAGGCGACTAGAACTGATATATGGTACATGCGACACTTCACACCCAGGTGTAAAAAATACTATGTCTAGAATGGGAGAGATGGCTATCAGTGGTGCATATACTGTTGACTATCCCATCATCAAAGACAACCGTAAAAGAATACGAAGCATGATACAAAAAACTGGTGCAAAAGCTATATCCTCTATGGTACTATCTGCAAATCCTCTTAACCGTGTACATGAAAGAATGATTCGAAGAGTGCTTGATGAGAGTGATCTTCTCATCATATTTTTACGTAAACCTTTTACAACAGAAGGTCTACGATATGATATCAGACACAATGCGCTAACAACTTTTACAGAGAGCTTCTTAGCTAGAAATAAAGTACTAGTAGTCCCATTTGAAAATACATATATCTTTGCTGGATACAATGAGCTAATACTTGATGCACTACTAGCAAAAAACTATGGATGTAATCAGCTAATCATAGGTGAAAACCATGGCGGGCTAGGTTTATATTATGATCAAAATAGGCTCAATAGTGTATTTGATAGTTGTAAAAATATCGATATACATATCAAAATATTTGATGAGTATGTATATTGCGATACCTGCAAAACTCTTGTTAATGTACAGACTTGTCCTCATGGGCAACATCACCATGTACACTACCACTCAGAATCTATCATGAAGTTGATACAGAGTGGTTTGGTTCCTCCTGCTATATTAGTGAGAAAAGAGATATCTGCTAGCATACTGGCTGCACTTTTCCCAAATCGATTTGAAAATCTACAAGAGTTACACTATTCACTCATGCCAGGTACGGGACTACTAGAGCAACAGAGTGAAGAGCAGTTCTATATCAACCTCATAAAACTATACAAAACAACATCATTGACATAATGGAGACTATCATATGACTTTACAACGACTTTTTTTGACATTTTTTGGAGCAGGTCTTAGCCCAAAAGCTCCTGGTACGGTAGGTACTCTAGCATCACTTCCAGTTGGGATTTTCATACTATACTATATGGGAATGGAGACTCTTTTTTTACTCACTATTGTTATCACAGTCATTGGTGTTTTTGAGATAAACAAATATGAAAAGTCTACTGGTATACATGACCATCAACAGATAGTCATAGATGAAGCAGCTGGCATGTGGCTATCCCTGATGATAGCCATGTCAGCCACCTCTACTCTAGCCTACCCATATGTAGAGATACTTGCTATCATATTCTCTTTTGCCTCTTTTCGCCTGTTTGATATATGGAAGCCATCTACTATAGGCAAGATAGACAGAGATTTTAGTGGTGGACTGGGTGTAATGGGTGATGATATACTAGCAGGAATTGCTGGAGGATTACTCAGTGCAGTTGTTTTGATGGGGATTGGGAAGATACTTTAAAAGGTGTTGTGAGCACACAACACCCTGATATATATAAAACTTTTTTCTATCTCTCTTCTTCTTTTGGAGTATTATATATAAGACTACGGAGACTCTCTCTATACTCATTATAATCAAAATTATCTATTCGTGCCACTCCATCTTCTACTGCTTGTTTGGCAACAGCAGATGAGACCCAGATGAGTACTTCTTTGTTAAATGGTAGTGGGATGATATGCTCTCTACCAAACTCTATATCATCCTTATGATAAGCAGCTTTGACATAGTATGGTACAGGCTCTTTTGCTAAGTCTGCTAGTGCTTTGGCTGCTGCCATCTTCATATTTTCTGTTATCTTTTTTGCTCTTACATCCAGTGCCCCTCTAAATATAAAAGGGAAGCCTAGTACATTGTTGACCTGATTTGGAAAATCACTACGTCCTGTACCCATGATAACATCATCACGAACTTCATGAACTTCATTTGGTAGTATCTCTGGTACTGGATTTGCTAAAGCAAAGATAACTGGATTTGGTGCCATAGTAACTACCATATCCTGAGTAAGTGCTCCTGCCTGACTAAGGCCCAAAAACATATCAGCATCTTTTATTACATCTGAGAGAGTCTCCATATCTGTATCTACTGCAAACTCTTGCTTGTATTTATTGAGGTCATTTCTACTTGTTCTAATGACTCCTTTTGAGTCACACATATAGAGATTTTTAACACCAAGCTTACGGTACATCTTTGCACAAGAGATACCAGCAGCTCCCGCACCATTGACAACCACTTTTATCTCATCAATCTTTTTGCCTGCCAACTCTACAGCATTTATAAGACCCGCAGAGGTGATAATAGCTGTACCATGCTGATCATCATGAAATACAGGAATATCTAACATTTCTTGTAAACGCTCCTCTATCTCAAAACACTTTGGTGCTTTTATATCTTCCAGATTGATACCACCAAATGTGGGCGAAATGGCTGCAGACACTGCTATAATCTCATCTGCTGTATGAACATCTACCTCTATATCAAAGGCATCAACATCTGCAAACTTTTTAAATAGTACAGCCTTACCTTCCATAACTGGTTTTCCTGCAACTGCTCCTATATCCCCTAACCCAAGGACAGCGGAACCATCAGATATAACAGCTACTAAATTCCCTTTATTTGTGTATTTATACGCCAACTCTTCATCTTTTGCAATCTCTAGACATGGTATTGCTACTCCTGGAGTATATGCTAGTGCTAATTCATGTTGTGTATCACAAGGCTTTGTTACCTCGATACCTATTTTTCCACCTTCATGGTACGCTAAAACTTTTTCCCTATTATCACTGCTCATGATAAACATCCTTTTTACATTTAATATAAAAAAATTTTACTCTGATTAGCTTTAAGGGTTCATTTTTTTGATGCATTTTTATCTAAAATTCCTTTATAATCTTTCAGTAGTAAAAATAATACAAATTATTCGATAATAACTGTCAATCTAAGTGATGATTCTAGACTGATTTGAAGTAAATATTAATCCATTTTAGATAAAATTCACAAAGTTAGATAAGAGGAGTATTGTTTGGCACAAATATCATGTACCCATTGCAATTTAGAGTTTGATGAATCTGTCATGATTGTTGAAGAAGAATCAGACAAAACTCTATACTTTTGCTGTAGAGGGTGTGAGGGTGTGTATCATCTACTCCAAGATGAGGGGCTAGATACCTTTTATGACAAACTAGGCAAACAAACTCTCAAACCTGCCACTACTATAGATGATGATTTGAGCCGTTTTGATCTTGAAGGATTTAAAAACAAATACATCAAAATCAATAGTGATGGATTCAATGAGATAAACCTCATCATAGAGGGGATCCACTGCTCTGCATGTGTATGGCTCAATGAAAAAGTACTTCACAATACTGATGGTGTACTAGAAGCCATCATAAACTATAGCAATAACAAAGCTAGAATAGTTTGGGATGAAGATGATATAAAACTATCTCAAATCATAGAAAAGATTCGCTCTATCGGATACAATGCCTATCCATATGACCCAAGTCTACAAGAGGAGAGAGCACTAAAAACTAGAAATGACTACTACTCTCGTATCTTAGTTGGTGTATTTACAACTATGAATATCATGTGGCTTGCCATTGCTCAGTATGCTGGATACTTTACAGGTATCCAGAGTGATCATAAAAACATTCTAAATATAGCTGAGTTTATACTAGCTACTCCTACACTATTTTATAGTGGCTGGATATTTTTTAGGGGGGCTTACTTTGGTCTAAAAAACCACTTTGTCAACATGGATCTACTCGTAGCCTCTGGAGCACTTCTAGCATATATCTACTCTATATATGCCATGATAACTAGGACTGGTGAAGTGTACTTTGACTCTGTTACTATGATTATCACTTTTGTACTAGTTGGCAAGTACTTGGAAGTTTTGAGCAAAAAACAAGCCAGTGATACACTAGATAAGATCATAGGTACTATGCCAACTGAAGCTACTGTCGTAAGAGAGAAAGAAAAATCATTAGTATCACTTGAAAATATAGAGATAGGTGATATCATAGAGCTAAAACCTGGTGAAAAAGTCGCGATAGATGGTGTGCTTATATCAGGTTCTGCGTCATTTAATGAGAGTTCACTCACTGGTGAGAATGAACCCCTATTCAAACAAAATCAAGATACTGTGCTCAGTGGTACGATATGTCTAGACTCTGTGGTTAGATACAGAGTAACTAGGAGAGCAGATGAGTCACTACTGCATACTATCACGGAGCTACTAAGTGACTCTATCACCAAAAAACCATATATAGAGCAACTTGCCAATACTGTATCTGGATATTTTTCCACTACTATACTGAGTATTGCTATACTTACTTTTGCTGGTTGGTATTGGTATGATGGCTCTTTTGAGACGGCACTTATCATATCTATCTCAGTGATAGTCATAGCCTGTCCATGTGCCCTAGGGCTTGCTACTCCTATGGCTACTCTCATAGGTATATCCAGAGCAGCCAAAAAAGGGCTACTATTCAAAGAGTCTCGTATGTTAGAGACCATGGCAAAAAGTACACTACTAGCACTGGACAAAACTGGTACTATCACCAAAGGCAAACCAGCAGTAGTAAATATAAATATCCAAGCGGACTTTGATCCATCTCTACTACTAGCACTAGTCCAAAGCTCAACTCACCCTATCAGCAAAGGGATAGCAGAGTATTTGAGACATAAATATGAATATATAGAAGATATAGAGCTTACTGAGATAAAAAATATAGAAGCAAAAGGTTTAACTGCCAGATACAAAGGTCAGTCTCTGATAGGTGGTAACCTAGCACTTATGCACAAAGAAGGGATAGAGACAACATTTGAGAGTGAGCAGACACTATTTATATTTG
>DAOUPF010000008.1 GCA_030626265.1 Sulfurovum sp. | reverse complement strand
TTCTGTTTACAGTAATATACTAGAATTGATTTTAGTTTTAGTGAGACCTTTTGTTTGGCTTTTTGATGTTGGTAGAGATTTTTTAGGCTTCTTCAAAGCCAAACAAGAAAATCAAACCTATGGTCAAAATAAAGCAGAGTATGAAAGAAAATCTAGAAAGTTTAAAGAAGAACAAAACAAGAAGCAACAAAGACAAAAACAGTATCAAAAACCACCTAAACAAGAAAAACAAAAGACTCATGAATGGTGGGAATCTTCAAATAATTATGAAGTATTGCAATTAAAAGAAGGTGCTACTAAAAGTGAGATTGAAAAGGCTAAAAAGAGGTTACGAAAAATTTATCATCCTGACTTAGTTTTTACAGATGAAGAAAAAAGAAAGAAACACACAATTATTTTTCAGAATGTTAGTAATGCTCATGATGAACTAATAAAAAAATTCTAGTATTTTGTGTTACGAAAGTTAGCAATTATATAAATTTACTGAAAAAAGTTTTTAAGCAGTTATCCAAATATTTTAGTAAAAACAAAAAGGTATCACATAGGTATCACTTTTTAGATTTTTTAAAAAAATAATTTCTTTGAAAAGTCTTGAAAGTAAGTAAATAAGGGGGTTAAAGGTGGTACACCCAACAGGATTCGAACCTGTGACCTTCGGTACCGCAAACCGATGCTCTATCCAGCTGAGCCATGAGTGCACATTTTGTGTGTAAGTAGCGGTATTTAAGAACGGCATTTTATCGCAAAGAGGCTTAAGCACACCTCAAAGCTTATAATTTATGCTTCTTCTACTTCCATCTCTCTGATTTTTTTTGCCTAGTGCTTTGATGCGTATGGCTAGCTTATCTCTATCTTCTATTATAATGCCCTCTTCATAGTCATCATCTGCATACTCTAGGTTTTCACCATGAGCTTTGAACTCTGCTAGTAGTCTAGCTTTCTCCTCTGTAAGCTCCTCTATAGTAAATGTTTCTTTTTGTTCTTCTTGCATTTTTAACTCCTTTTTAATAATTTCATAGGACCAAACAGATCATGTGCATCTGGATTGGATATAAATGTGTGGTTGTATGGGTGCTCCATACTGATAGCCTCAAACTGCTCTATACCTGAGAGCTTTAGTAGCTCTTTGGCATGAACCCCAAACAGTATCAATCTTGGCTGTTGCTTTATCATCTCACTTAGTAGTGTTTCCACAAAACCTTTCCATGCTTTTACATGTCGCTTTGACTCTTTTTTATCTGTAAATACTAAAGCTGTATTGAGTAACAATACCCCACTCTTTTCAAAATTTATTCGTAGCTCCGTCATAGTATCTATTATATCATCTTTGTCTAGTGAGGCGATAGCTGGCTGTGATGTATCTGTATCACTCAATTTACCATCAGCTACTAGTGCCATCTTCATAAAGTTTCTAAGACTTGTTGCCCGGTTGACAGGTTTACTGAGACCATTGTCAGAAAACAGACCCTCTACTGCACCATCTATAAATGCATACCCGATAGCACTTTGGACTCTAGGGTATGGGTCTTGTCCAAATAGTATGTACTTTACTTGATCTTTAGGAAGTGAGCTAAAAGCACTCAGAAACTTATCCCTGCTAGGGATATACTCTGCAGATGACTCTAAAAAATCTCTATACTCTACACTCAGTGCTCCAAGTGCCCTCTCTAGTGACTCATGCCAACTATTATCTACATTTGACAACATATCATGCACCAGCTATATCTATGATGATGAGTATGATAAACATAAACCCGAGATAGCCATTGACTGTAAAGAACGCCTTGTCAATCTTTGTAAAGTCTTTGCCTACAAGATAGTGTTCATATACTAGCATCACTGCACTAGCGATGACTGCTATCCATGCCCAGATACCTAGCCCAGCAGACCAGACAAAAAGAATCCAAAGTGAGATAGTAAATATATGAAATACCTTAGCAAACAGCATGGTCTTTACTGCTCCAAACTTGGAGGGGATAGAATGTAAGCCATTGGCTTTATCAAATTCCATATCCTGTAGAGAGTAGAGCAGATCAAATCCAGCCACCCAAAACATCACTCCAAATGCCAGATATAGTGACCATGCAGTGATATCTCCTAGCACTGCAACTACTCCTGCGATGGGTGCCAGTCCTAGGCTGACTCCTAGTATCAGGTGTGCAGCGGCAGAGAAGCGTTTAAATACCGTATATGCCCCCAATACTAATAGTATAGGGATAGATAACTTCAGTGCCAAAGGATTGATAAAGTATGCAACCCCTATAAAGATAATAGCGTTTACAATGATAAATATCAACATCTGAGTATTGTTCACTCTGCCATCTACTGATGGTCTATTTTTGGTGCGAGGGTTTAGTACGTCAACATCTCTATCTAGATAACGGTTTACACCCATAGCAAAGTTTCTAGCACTCACTGCTGCTAGTGTGCCTAAAAAAAGTAACTTCCAGCCAAACCAACCATCAGCCGCTACTAGCATAGCTATAAATATAAATGGTAAGGAGAATATCGAGTGCTTGAACATCACCAGTTCTGAGAAATCAGATAATCTTTTCTTGAAATTATTCACTATTCATTACTCACTATTTATTGACTATGGGTGTGGGATTCTGAGTTTACTGTTGAGTGTCCATGCAATCACAGCTACTAAAATAGTAATCAAATATGGACTTGTGATAACCCCATAACTATATATCAGATAAAGTATCCATAGCAAAATCGCTCCCAGTGGTGTAGGTACACCCTCAAAGAATTTTGCCACCTCTCCAGCATCTACTTTGAGGTTGAACTCCACTAGTCTTCTAAGCCCACAGATGATATAGACTATAAATACTATACCTATGACTATCTCTTGAAATACACTAGTCTTCTCCATCGCATAAAATAGTAAAAAAGATGGCATGATGACAAATGATAGGAAGTCAGCAAAACTATCTAACTGAACTCCAAACTCAGTAGAGAGATTATACTTGCGTGCTACTTTGCCATCTGCTATATCAAATGCACCTGCAAACCATGCCAGTATGATAGCTGTAAAATAGTCACCTTTGGAGATAAAATATAGTGCTATGACACCACATGCTATATTGGCGAAAGTTATGAGATTGGCGATATTTAGTCTGTCGTCCTTGTTAAATAAATCCATGATATTCCTAGTATTAGTTGTATTATTTTACCCTCTTAACACTTATATATCGTGAATTTGATATCATACGACTATGAAATCATCTATAAAACAATTTGCAATCATCGGTTCTACGGCATCAGGTAAAACAGCACTGTCTATATCTGCGGCCAAAAATCTAGATGCATACATACTCTCACTAGACTCTCTGTCAATTTACAAAGAGATTGACATAGCCTCCGCTAAGCCTAGTATAGAAGAGCGTGAGGGCATAGTACATTTTGGTATAGATGTGCTATATCCCAATCAACAGTTTGATGTGACAACCTATATCAAGCTTTACAAAGAAGCTTACAATAAAGCGAAAGCTGACAATAAAAACCTCATCATAGTAGGAGGCACTAGCTTCTATCTCAAGATGCTCATCGATGGCATAAGTGATCTACCCACTATCTCCAATAAGATAAAAGAGAAGACAAAAGAGTATCTAGCTAACTTACCAAAAAGTTATGACATGCTCAAAGCTATAGATCCCAAATACATGAGCCATATAGACTCAAATGATAACTACCGTATAGAAAAAGCTATGAATATATATCTAGAGACCTCCATATCACCTACAAAGTACTTTGATGAAAACCCTCCACTGCCTACCATAAATGAGCAAATCCCTATATATCAGATAGATATAGACAGAGCCAAACTTAGAGAGAGAATCTCCTTGCGTACAAAGCTCATGATAAAAGATGGGCTCATAGATGAAGTTACATATCTAGAGAGACGATACACTAGAACCCCTAACTGCATGAAATCTATAGGTATCAAGGAGACTCTAGATTTCCTAGATGGCATATATGACAGAGATCTACTTATAGAAAAAATTACCACCAATACTGCCAGACTAGCCAAGCGACAAGCCACCTTCAATAACTCTCAGTTTGATAGTACTATTCTAGGAACAGTAGATGAACTAAGACTAAAACTTCGCTAAGGGAACCTCTAAATATATATTTTTAACGATAATAATTATCCTTTAAGTTTAAAATGCTATATTTCGATTAATTAAAACCAAATTATAGAAAAAGAAAGAGAAATATATGAGTATTGATCAAGAAAAAATAAGTAAATTTTTTAAAGACAAATTTTACTGGGAGATTATAATTGCTGTTATACTATTTGCTGTAGCATCTCTCACAGGTAATGTATTGGAGTTTATCATACATATGTTGTATTTTATTATATTCCTTGAGATTGTCAGGGCTGTTAGTAACTTTATACGAGAACAAAGGATTAAAATCACTCTGCTTATAGATGCATTTATCATCTTGACTCTGCGTGAGTTTATAGTAAATGTTGTCAAAGTAAACAAAGAGGACTTTAGCTCATTTGCTATGGTTTTTTCAAGCTCTGTAAACTTTCACATCATGATATTTTCAGGTGTTTTGGTATTTCTATTTTTGTTACGATATATAGCTGATAGAAAACTGTATAATCAAAAACCTTAAAAGTCTTGAGCCTTATTTGCGACTCATCTGAGTCGGAGGCTCTAGCCTCTAACCATGCCCTTTATACCATCAAGCAACTTCATCACCACTACAGCAATCGCCCCTATAACTAGCCCTACCAATAACTCACCCAAGAGACTAGGTACGGCATGTAGTATTTCATGTAGCTGATTTACATTGTGCACATAGATACCTCCTGCGACTAGGAGCATAGCTATAGTACCTATGACTGTTAATGACTTTATCACCTTTGGTAGTGCAGATACGAGAAATAGTCCTATTTTTTTCAAACCCTCTTTGCCATTCTCCTGTGCTATATCTATGAGTTTGAATCCAAAATCATCCATCCTCACTATCAATGCTACGATACCATACACTCCAACAGTAGCCAGCATAGCCACAAAAGAGACTACAATGACCTGTATAGGTAAGGTCTGATCAGATACCGTACTTAGAGCGATGATAACTATCTCAACTGAGAGGATGAAGTCTGTAAGTATCGCTGATTTTACTTTCTTTTTCTCTACAGCTAGTATCTCCTCTGCAGAGAGAACTTCTGGTGTAGTATCTATCTGCTCATTTGTATGAGGTACAAAATACTCATAGATCTTCTCTGCTCCCTCATATGCTAGGTATACACCTCCTAACATCAAGATAGGTATGATAATCCAAGGAGCAAAGGCAGAAAGCAAAAATGCAAAAGGCAAAATAATTAGCTTGTTGATAAACGAGCCTTTGCTTATAGCCCATAGAACTGGTAGCTCCCTAGAGGCTGAAAATCCTGATGCCTTGTCAGCACTCACTGCCAAATCATCACCCAATATACCTGCTGTCTTTTGAGTAGCCACTTTGCTCATAGCTGCTGCATCATCCATAAGCATAGCTATATCATCAAATAGTGCAAAAAATCCTGATGCCATATCATCTCCTAGTCATTGTTAGAGGTTCACTAAAGTATATTATACCAACTCTTTGCCATGTTTGAAAAATAGCCATGTCTGAAATAGTCCACGAAATAGAAAAAATAGCATAAAACTAATCCAAAGAGCATAAGAAAAATCATACCCTTTAGCAAGATAAAAAAGCCCCAAGTACACTACTGTAGCCCAGATAGTGATATTTCTCATGGCTCTAGTAGCTGTCATTCCTATAAATACACCATCCCAGATATATGCAGTAAAGCTAAGCAATGGCAGAAAGATAACATATGGCATGAATGGTAAAGTCTGCTCTATCAGCTCTGTTTGATTGGTATAGAGATTTAGAATGAACTCTCCCAGCGTTGCATAAAATATCATATACAAAACAGTAAGCCCAAACCCCCAGTAGAACAGATACCTAATGACTCTAGAGAAGTTATCCCAATCTCTCGCACCATAATACCGCCCTACCAAGCTCTCTGCTGCATTGGCAAATCCATCCAGTGTATAGGCAAACCAAATAACAAACTGCAAGAGAAGTATCATCACAGTCAATGTCTCCTCACTATTTTTAGCAGCTTGTGAGTAGAAAAATGCGAAAGAGAAAGTCAGGATAAATGTGCGGATAAATATGTCTTTGTTGATATTTAAAAACTTCAAGAGTTCGTTGTACTTCAATACCTCTGCCAAGCCAAATAGATGTAACTTATCTCTATACCTCAACAACAAGACAAAAGCCAATATCAAGCCAACATACTGTGCTATCAGTGTACCATATGCAGCACCCTCTATCCCCATATCTAAGATATTTACAAAGTAGTAACTAAAGACTATATTGGCTACATTTAGTAGTATCATCACTATGAGTGGATAGAGAGCATTTTGCATACCAAAGAACCAACCCATCAAAACATAGAGCATGAAAACAGCAGGTGCTGTATATATGCGTATATGAAAATAATCCTTGGCATACTCCTGATAGCTTGCATCAACATTCATCAGATAAAATGAGACTTCCAAGATGATATCCTGAAATAGCATAAACAGCACTGCCACAACAAATGCAACAAACAGTGCACGATAGAGTGTCTTTGATATCCCCTCTTGGTCTTTGCGTCCGTAGGCTTGTGCAGTGATACCAGTAGTCCCCATACGCAAGAAGTTGATACTCCCATACAAAAACAGAAATATCATACTCACTATCCCCAAAGCCGCCAAATGCAACGAAGAGAGATGCCCCATCAGGATAGTATCTACTGCTGAGACTAGAGGAATAGAGATGTTGCTAACTATACTAGGGATGGCTAGTGCTAGGATTTTTTTGTTCATGGGTTAGGTGTTATGCTTATGGTATACAAAGTTCTATACCTGTTTTTAGGAATTCTTTGTTGTATTTGAAGTAGATTTTTTTGTCTTTTTGGACTAGGGTTCCTACTTTTTGGGTTTTTTGTTGGGTTAGGTGGATGGTTAGTTTTTGGGTCATTATTTATCTATCAACTCAGATGAAAACTTTTTAATTTTATCAATAATATCTTTTTTCATATTTTTTTTATAATCATTTAATCTAAAATATTTTAACTTTTGAGTATTTTTTGATATACCATTTAATATATTTTCATATACATTTTCCCAAAACTTTAAATCATTTTTCAATTCTAAATTCTGTTCAATTCTAAACTTTTCATATCTATTTTTATAACTACTAAATATATAATATAAGTTTTTATGGTTAGTAGTTTGAAGCATTTTTATATACTCTTTATAACCCATTTTAGAAAAAATTGCTATTGAAAAGAAATCTTGTTCTAATTTTTTATTAACTAAATCAATATCTCCGTTAGTATAATGAGATAATAAATCTTTAGCTTTATTGATTAATCCATCATCGAATGCTATTTTACTTTTTTCTTCAATATATTTCTTTATTACTTCAAATTCACTGGAGTCTTTTTCATGATAAGCAAGACTATACTTTGTAAAATTCTTATATTTATATAACTTTTTTTTCCAGAATTTATCATTCATTAAATCATCAATATTTGCTTTTTGCTTTTTAATTAAATCCTTTATATCAATATCGTATAAACCATTCCTAGATAATCCAAGTAATATACCAAATACATGCAACAGTTTTTCATGTTCAATATACTCATTATTTTGAAACTTAATCTTTATATCTTTTAAATATTCATTAAACTTATCATCTTCTAAATCATAATAATTCCAAAGTTTTTTCCAACTCTCTTGCTCTTTTTCAAAATATTCTAAATTTAAAATTTCATTATTTAATTCTTCTTTATTTATATTCGCCTCAAACAATATCTTTTCTAGTAATGGTTGTGAAAAAACTAAACTATATTGATTGATTAATTCATATTTTTTTAATATTTCTTCAAAAGCACTATCCTTTTCTTTCGTATCAGTCATGCATCCAACAATACTATCATGCTTTAATAATTCATCTTTATTAAGTTTTCCAGCTTTGATCTCAATTGACAATAGAAAAAATACTTTAATTAAATCAATATAAAAGTTTTGATTTTCTAAATATTTTTCATCTATTAATTTAATAAAATATTCAAAATCCAATAATATTTGCTTTATATGTCTTAAGTTATTATAGTCTGCTTTATTGTATATATCTATAATAAGAGATTTATTATTATCCAGGTATTTTTCTGATTTATCTGTTGTACTATGAATAAACGAAGTCAATATCTCTTCAAAACCATGCTGAACTTCAAAGGTTTTACCTATAACTTTTTCTTTAAATTTTTGATATTTTTCATCATCTATTTCTAACTCATTGGCTAATATAATCACATTAAATTTCAATATTTCGACATAGTTATTAATATATCCTAAAATTTCATGAAATGAAATATTTGCTCTTTCTAAATCATCAAAAATAAATACAACTTTATTATCTATCTTATTTAAGATTTCTTCTATAGGAATATCATAAATAGATAGACCTAATTTTTTAACAAATAAATTTATTATTTTTGTTCCAATCTGAGTGCTTTTATTCAAAAATCCCTTTTCATTCTCTATCCCTAATAATTTCATAATTATTTTATGTTTCAAGTCATCTTTACTTGAAATTTCAAAAAGACTAATTTTAATAAATTTAATATTTTCTTTCTTAGATTGATTCTTTTTAATAATCTGATTTATAAAATATGTTTTTCCACTACCCCATTTACCACTTAATAAAATTGCAAATTCTGGTTTATCTAATTTTAGATAATTTTCTAAATATTTTTCTATATGCAAATTTATATTTGACTCATTTGGTATTTTTTGCCCTTCATTATTCAAAACTTCACTCCTCCACCAACATATTCACAATCAAAGCCACCACAGTCTCTTTCTGCTCAGGCAAACTCTTAGCAGTCATGAGAGCTAATGCTACCAAAGCATTGTCATTTGTCTTAGATTCATCATAACAAGCCATTTTATCCCTCCCCCTCATACAACCGATACAACTCCTCAACCTTGCGTTTTAATAATTTTTTAGGAATCAACTCTGTTTCATAATCAGCAATGACTGTTGGGCTTAGGCTTCTATTCAAAGCATACTCCACCACCTCATCATTTTTTTCTTTACACAAAAGCACACCAATACTTGGATTTTCATGTGGAGCTTTTACATCTCTGTCTAACGCTTCAAGATAAAACTCCAACTGTCCCAAGTGACTTGGTTGAAACTTAACTATTTTAAGCTCAAATGCTACCAAACACTGTAAATATCTATGAGAAAAAAGTAGGTCTATGTAAAAATCTTCATCACCTACAGATATACGATACTCTTGTCCTATAAATGCAAAACCAACTCCCAACTCAAGTATGAACTCTTTGAGAGAACTCACAATGGATGATTGTAAATCTTTCTCTTTATGTTTTTTTGGAAGCCCTAAAAGTTCTAGTACATAGGTGTCTTTAAATACACCTGCTGTATTTTGTGGTAATTCTCTCACCACTGGCGAGAGTTTTTCATTGGCAAGAACTGTTCGTTCATAACTTGAACTATATATCTGTCGTTCTAGCTCTCTCTTTGAGTAATTGTTTTTGATAGTTTGACTAAGATAAAACTCTTTCTCTACATCACTTTTACGACCTGACATAATGGAAAGATTATTTGTCCATGAAACTTCTTTAATCAATGGTAAAAGTTTTTCATTTGTTTCATAAGTCTCATAAAACTGTTTCATTCGCCAAATATTTTGTTCGCTAAACCCTCCAATGGAAGGGTCTGTTTTCTTAATATAGTCGGCTAGCTCTTTGACTGTACCTTTTCCCCAACGCTCTTTTGCTGTTTTATCTGATATGTAGTACCCTACATCCCAATAAAGTGCCACGAGTATCTTATTTGCTTGTTTATAAACTTCTTGTTTTGCTTTTTGTATAAGGGCTAAAACTTCGTTGAAACTGTTTTGCTTTTTGTTTATATTTGGCATTTTTCCTCTTCTCCCTCCACCAACATATTCACAATCAAAGCCACCATAGTCTCTTTCTGCTCAGGCAAACTCTTAGCAGTCATTAGAGCCAATGATACCAAAGCATTATCATTTATCTTGGCTTCTCCACTTTTTCTGTAAAGGATGTTATTTTTTTGCAGAAACAGGATAAACAAAAAAGCTCCAATGCGTTTGTTCCCATCTACAAAAGGGTGGTCTTTGATGATGTAGTAGAGAAGGTTTGCAGCCTTTGATTCTACGCTGTTGATAGTTGTTTGTAGTAGTGCTATGGCTTGGTTGAACTCTTTGAACCCTTTTTGTTGTAGTCGTTTTTGGTTGAGAGTGTAACCTTGGATTAGATGTTCTTTAAGTATTTTGGTCGCCCATTGTCTGAACTTTATTGCCTTTGCTGAGTTTGCTCGATACCCTACTGCCAAGACTATATCAAGACTATAAAACTTTACAGGTTTATCAGAATTTGCAATGTGCATTTTTTGCACATTGCTTTTTTCATCCACCTCTTTATCTTTCAATATCTTATTGATATGTCTTGTAATTACTGTACGGTCTTTACCAAACAAGTCAGAAATTTCATTTTGTCTTAGCCAAAAAGTCTCTTCATCAAAAGAGACAGGCAACTCTATATTTCCATCCTCATAAATCACAATCTCACTCATACCAACTCCTCTATACTTTTTGGTATTTCCTCTTTAGGTTCACATACTTTCTCAAAGTCTTTTAATTCTCATTTAGTCTATCATAACTAATATATGGGCTATGTAGCTTAATCTATACCATCAACAATAATCAACTCAAAAGCCCCAATTCCCTCTCGTAGTTTACGAGCTTCTGTATACTCTACTGAAGCAAAAAATGCCTCTGCATCAGAAAATGTAGGAAACTCTACCATCACTATACGGCGTGACTCAACTGGACCTTCTAGTGTAGTGACAGCACCACCTCTAGATATGAATTTTCCTCCATACTTTTTGATGATTGCAGGAGTTGATGCTTGATATGGTTTTAGTAGTTCTGGTTGGTCTGCTTCTATGCGACCTATGATATATGCTGACATTTTTTATCCTTTTTAGTTTTGTAATCTCTATTGCGTATTTCGGGTTTATATATTCTCTATATTTTGATAATGCTCCACAGTAGGAAATGGATCATAAAAGTGATGTAACATCTTTTTCCACTCTTGATACTCTGATGACTCTCTGAAACCCACAGTGTGATGTTCTAGAGTTTCCCAGTTGACTAGTAGTATATAGCGATTGTCTCTCTCTAGGCATTTTTGTAGCTGGTGAGATATATAGCCATCCATGCTAGATATGATATTTTGAGCTTTTGAAAAGGCATTTTCAAACTCTTTTTTTTGCTCTTGCTTTACATCTAGTATAGCTACTTCTAGTATCATATTTTATTCCTTATTTTTAATTATATAGTAAATAGATTATTCTCCAACTCCAATAATCTCTTCTTTGTATCTAGCCCACCCGCATAACCTACCAAGGAGCCATCTGAGCCTATGATACGATGACATGGTACTATGATAGATATGGCATTTGCTCCATTGGCAGAGGCTACTGCTCGGACTGACTTTTCATTGTTTATACTCTTTGCTAGGCTTAGATATGAGGCTGTAGCTCCATAGGGTATCTGCATCAGAGCATCCCATACAGATCTCTGAAACTCTGTACCTACCGAGTATAGATGTAT
>DAOUPF010000109.1 GCA_030626265.1 Sulfurovum sp. | reverse complement strand
TTGTCTGACTTGTTGTCTTCACGTTGCACCGTTTTATGTACACGGATGAGACTCTCTCGTAGCAGTGATACTGAACCCTTGAACTCGTCTAAACTACATACCCAAATGCCATCGACAAAACCCATCCTCTCCATGTCTTTAGGGTAGACTGAACTCACTAGTACACCAATGTCTGCATTTACTTTTAGCATGTCTTGTTTGAGCTTAGTTACCCAGCCATCAGACCATGCTTTAGTGTTTTTAGACTCATAACAGATGACCCCACAGTTTTGTAGCTCTCTAGTGTGTATGGTCTGTATACAGTCTGCACCAAATGCACCTTTTTTGACTTCATCTATCGTGTCAAATGGGAACTGAGAGCTCAGCCACCCCTCGATGGCTAGCTCTAGGGCTTCACCCTGTATCTGCATAGAGCCTTGCTCTGCTTTTCTCTTGGCATCTTCTATGCTCTTTGCCATTTGGGCTATCTGCTCATCTTTGGCTTTGAGTTCTAGCTCACTGGCTTCTCGTATATCTTTGAGTGTTTGCTCTCTCATGTCAGAGGCTTGTTTTTCCAACTTCTTTTTCTCTTCATTGAGTTGCTTGCTCAAATCCATCTGGGCATCAGCCCGGGCTTTGGACTCTACCTCTGTCATGTCACGCTTTAGTTTTTCTATCATCACTTTGGAAGCATTAAGCTCTTGTACTTGCTTTGACTTCTCCTCAAGCTCTTTTTGTAGAAGTGCCACTGACTCACTCTGCTCCTCTACCAGCTCTTTTTTGAGATCATCATGAAGTTGCTGTCTCTCTATTTTGAGTTGTGCTTTGGTAGCCTTTTTCAACTCCTCATCGAAAGTCTCTTTCTGCTCTTTGAATGCTTCTTCTTTTACTTTTAATGCATCTAGATGAGCTTTGTACTCTTTACGCTTGGTCTCTATCTCATCTTGGAGTTTCTTTTGTTGTTGTAGGTGTTGCTGTTTGAACTTCTCTTCTATCTGATGGTAAAAGATTTCATCTATATCTATTTGTGTATTGCAGTTGGGGCACTTGATGGTAGTTTGGGTTGGCATGATAGTTCCTCTATTTATATTGTACTATCATACCGAAAAAAGTATCTGCTTTATTATATATATGTCAAATTGTCATATTTTATCACTACAATTTAGAAATATATTGTGGATTACCAGCTACCATAATACCCCTGTGCATAACAGGTAGCAAACCGTGTATTGTCATCACTCTCTGCTGAGATTTGCTGATCGGCTATATATCCTACTCCTGTATCTGTGGCTCCAACATCATGCTTGTAGTTGAGATAGGCAGTATAGGCTTCATAGTAGCTCACTCTCTGAGGAGGCCCTGAATGCCATGCTGATGCACCGTCACACTCTCCTCCATTGATGATATTGATCGTTGTGCCAAATCTGTATGCCATCACTTCATTGAGTTCACTGGAGCCAGCTTCTACAGGGATATCTACACTCTCCTCAACTCTTAATTGAGGTAAACCTCTATCGCTACTGCTAGTAGAGATATGGATGGTCTTACCTAGTATCACATCGTGAGCTGAGGGCTTGATCCCTTGTGGAGTCATCCAAAACCAGATTGCAGATAGGAAGGATATGACTGCGTCCTTGTTGACTAGGGCAGGGTTTTGTAGTAGTGTATCTACAGAAGTGATAAGCTCTGGATAGATATGATTATCATACAGCCATTCACTAAAATAGCCATAGTTGTAGTTCCATGTCAGCTGAATCGGCCCTCTACCATGATAGGAGCGGTTCGGTACAGCCTCGTAGGAAGAGCTACTATTTATATAATTGATACCTCCTGTTAGTACGCTACCGTCTGGATTTGTAGTATGTCCTATCTCCTCTGTCCAGTAGAGCCCACCTTTCCAGACACGCATACCAATCTCTGTATCATCCTCTATCCAGCCTCCAGTGCTCACTGTAGCACCTGCCCATGAACCCGAAGTCTCTCTACTGACACTGGAGAGAAATGCTGAGAGCTCCTCTGCCTGCTGCTTGCTTGTGCCTTCATTTAGAAACTGCGGTTGATTGTTATCAGAAGCATAATGGTTGTACGCCAATACTGCCTGCTTGAAATGATCCAGAGTAAATAGGTCACATTGGGTACTTGTCTCTACAGAAGCATCAATTCCTAGAAGTTCACAGGCTTCTGATCCTTTGTTATAGGTGCTACCATTTGTGTTGTAGTGACCATAACGAAAAGGGAAGAACCAGTTCCACTCTTGTGTACTTAGATTGGTCAACAGCTCATAATTTCCTACAGGCAACTCTACAGTGGTATCTGATTTATCTATATCAGTATCACCTATCGGATCATAATAAGGATCCTCCCTCATGCCTATATCACAGGCAGTTAAAAGCAGTATAGTCAACCCCACCATAAAAGGCTTAAAGATACGAAGCATGAACTTTCCTATCTCTTATCAATATTCTTAACAGCTTCATCAATCTCCTCCACAAAGCCTTCAATCTTTTTGCCAAGTTCTTCTATAAAACTTTTGGTTTTGCCAAAGTCTATATTTATATTTTCATTATCTATTTTGATACCTATGTTTTGTGCTAAGTCCTCTTTGCCCATAGATATGTCTTCTTGGATATTCTCTGCTTTTTCTTTGAATATACCCTCTAGTTCAGAGAAAAAGTCTTTGGTTTTTGTTAGGTCTATGTTTATCTTATCTTTGCTGATATCTACTCCAATTCTCTGAAATAAATCTTGGTTGTCATCTGTCATATTGAATCCTTCTATATTAAGTTCTTGTTGTATAGCCTCTACAAGTAACTCTTTTTCCAAAGAGCGTACGGCTACTGTATACTCCTCTAAGCTAAGAGATTTTTTGAGGATTTTTTGTTGCAAGATGACTTCTCCACCATCAAGCTCGGAGCTAACATGATGAACACTCACTCCACCTTCTGGATGCTCATCCTCATAACTCTTCTCTATGGCTTTGAGTCCTTTATGACGAGGAAGTAGTGAGGGGTGGAGATTGATAGCATTTATCTGCTCTGTAAATATAGGGGTCAATATACGCATAAATCCTGCAAGTACTGTCAAGTCAGGATGATACTCTTGTAAACTTTTTACAACTACAGCATCAAATTCTTCTCTGTTGGTATATGCCTTTGAATCTATAATTACCAATGGTATATTTGCCTCTTTGGCTATCTCTATCCCCTCTGCCTTTGGATTGTTTGTTAGTGCGACTACAATCTCTAACTCTTTGTTATGTAGAGTATTGATAATATGAGCGAAGTTGCTACCTCGCCCACTAAAAAGTACAGCTATTTTTTTCATATACTAGTTGCTACTCCCTTCTAGTAGTACTATCTGCTCGATTATATCTGTTGGTAGCATTGCATAGCTAGCTCCACTATAACGCTCTGCTGATATAGCTAGAGATAGTGAGCCTTGGATAGCTGCATCTATGGCAGAGTAGCCCTGAGCTAAAAGAGCTACTATTAGACCAGAGAGCACATCACCACTACCGCCTTTGCTGAGCTTTGGAGAGCCAAATGGATTGATATATAGCTTCTCTTCTTGCATGATAAGAGTATTTGCACCCTTGAGCAAGAGAGTAGTATGAGGGTATTTGTCATTAAATCTTCGTACCATTTCAAAACGATTGGCTTGGATATACTCTATACTTAACTCTTCACCTGTTATAGCTCTCCAGAGTGTAGAGAACTCTTTTGGGTGTGGGGTGAGGACTATCTCTCTCTCTTTTTGATCCAAGATACTCAACAGATCATCATGAAAAAAGCTATCTGCATCTAGCACTATAGGCAGGTGACTATCTATCACACTCTTTTGTAAAAACTCTGCATCAAAATACCCACCAAGCCCCATACCAATAGCAAGGGCTGTAGTATTTTGTGGTACTTCAGATGAGTGCATGAGATATGGAGGTGGAGATATGTTTTCATGAGCTACTAGAGTAGTAAGCCCTACACCAAATCTACTAGCTGTCATCCCTGCTATGATACCAGCTCCTTCTTTCTCACCACAAAAGATAGCAGCATGACCGAAGCTACCTTTGTGAGTAGTCTGAGAAAAATCACGACTTGGCAACTCCATATCTTCACGATCTAGCAGATATGAGCTTACTGGCATATCTTTTGTATACTGGTTATATCTAATCCCCAGATCCACGCGGATAATCTCTCCTGATAAATCCTTAACATCATCAGCATATAGAGACTCCTTGCGTGCTCCCATAGTTATAGTAGCATCTGCACAAAATGCAACAGAGGATATTCCACCACTCTCATCTATACCTGTTGGTATATCACAAGCCATTTTGAACCCATTGAGGTCATTCATCGCATCTAGGAGGTTTTGAATTCCCTCATCTAACGGGCGGTCTAGCCCAGCCCCAAAGATAGCATCTACTATGATATCCGCCTCACATAGCTCATCTACTATCTCTACATAGTTTAGCTTTTTTACTCTAGCTAGCTGTGCTTTTGCCATATCTGATTTGACACCAAAGGGTATGAAGAGCTTGACGCTAGTTATGTTAAACTGCAATAGTCTTGCTAGAACCATACCATCAGCACCATTGTTTCCTACTCCTGAAACTATCAGTATAGATTTTGCACTCTTTATATGAGTATTGATATAATCCACCATACCATCAGCAGCATGCTCCATAAGGATATCTTCAGTCAGCCCATACTCATCATAACACCGCTTATCCATAGCATAACAGTTTTTAAATACTTTTCTCATCGTAACTCCTTTACAAATAATATACCCATAAACTCAATCGTTTTGTTATCATCAAAAAACTCTTCACTTATATTTCCTATCTCTAGCTTAACCTTGATATTGTCATTTTGCTTTTTGATTATCAAGTCTTGAGCCTCTACATCTTTGGTTTTTTTGCCATATTTATCTACAAGCTTCTTGAAAAAATCCTCCATTTTTATAGTAATATTTATGTCATTTTTCAATATACTTAATTGGTGATTTTTTGTATATATTAATGTCATATTTTGTTCACTAAAATCTCTCTGTTCTAACTGTACAGCTTCTTTGCTTCGCTTTACATATCTATATCCACCCATATTTATATGAGCTATATAATCATACTCCCTAACATCTATCATCTTATTTTTACTTCCTATATAGCCCCTTTTATCTTTTGAAGAGAATCTAATATCTTGCTGTTTACCTTCTTTCATCCTCTGATATTTCCATCGATTTATAAACTCAAATCCTAACTCATTTGTTATATAGTAAGGGAGGGCACTAGCATATTTGTAAAGCTCCTCTTTTTCTTTTTTCATTTCAGATGTGAGTACTTTATCTTCCTCTCTCTGTTTTTCTATAGTTTTTCTGTTTGCTTCTCGTCTAGCTTTAATCTTATCAAACTCTTTCGTCATCCTTGGAAGTATACTAGATAGGCTATCCCCACGATAGCGTCTATCAAGATACCACAAGGCATCTGATATCTCATAGCGAAGCTTGAGGGGGGCTTTGGCCGTATCTTTATAAGTTTTTATCTCTGTAATCATATTTTGTAGTCTCTGCATTTGTGCATTTTTGCTCACTATGTACGCATTGAATGGTCCAAATTGTGTGATAGCAATAAGTAGACTCAGAGAGATAAATATCCATTTGATTCTTG
>DAOUPF010000252.1 GCA_030626265.1 Sulfurovum sp. | reverse complement strand
TAAAAGTGCAAAAGAGAAGTATGAAGCTCTGGCAATCGTAGATATAAGAGCAGCTGCACAAGCACTAAAAGTACTTTATGATGATGATAATGATGGATATATATCTATAGAAGTTGATCCATTTTTATCTAACGATACAGAGGGTACTATAGCTGAGGGCAAGAGACTCTTTAATGCTATAGGTGAACCAAATGTGATGGTAAAAGTACCAGCTACTGATGCTGGATATGAGGCTATGACAGCACTGATGAGTGAAGGTATTTCAGTCAATGCCACACTCATATTTTCTCCTACTCAAGCAGAGAAATGTCTGGAAGCCATGCAAAAAGGAAGTAGTAACTCTAAGAGCAAAGTAGAGGCAGTTATATCTGTATTTGTAAGTCGATTTGATAGACTATTGGATGCTGATTTAGAAGCCAATGGTGTAGAGACAGCAAAGGTAGGAAACTTAAATGCAGCAAAGATATACAATATCATAGAGAGTGCAAAAGAGTCAAATATCCGTACACTGTTTGCAAGTACTGGAGTTAAAGGTGATAAGTTGCCAGTAGATTATTATATACGAGAACTTTTGGCATCTCACTCGGTAAATACAGCACCATTGTCTACCATCGAGTCTTATATAAAAGAGTCTGAGGGTTCAGTGAAACTACCCATCACAGCAGATGAGATAGATAGATATTTTTCTCAGCTAAAAGAGGCTGGTATTGATATGAGTGTAGTGTATGATTCATTACTCAATGATGGATTAGTAGCATTTGAAGAGGCATTTCAAAATATGCTAAATAGTATAAAATAGGGAGTAATTATGGAAGAGAAATTAAAACTTTATCTTAGGAGTCTAATCTCAAATGAAGGTAGTGATCTTCATATCAAAGCGGGATCAAATGTCCGTGTTCGCATACATGGAATATTGAAAATACTAGGTAAAGAGGTCTTAAATGCAGAGGATGTAGTTACTTTGGCTAAAGATATTACAACTGAGGAGCAATATGAAAAGTTAGTTGAGAAGGGCTCTTTGGATTTTAGTTATGTACTTGGTAATGATAGCCGTTTTAGGGTTAATATTTTTCAACAAATGGATGGGCTTAGTGCAGTATTTCGTATCATTCCAACAGATATACCTTCTATCAAAGATTTAAATTTGCCAGAGGTTATAGGTGATTTTGCTGATATTTCTAGAGGTCTAGTATTGGTTACTGGAGTTACAGGAAGTGGTAAGTCCACAACTCTTGCTTCAATTCTTAGTAAAATTAACAATACTCATCATAAACATATAATTACACTAGAAGACCCAATCGAGTTTGTGCACAAAGATATAAAATGTCTTATAAATCAGAGATCTATGGGGTCTGACTTTAAATCTTTTGATGATGCTTTGCCTGCTGCACTTAGAGAGGATCCAGATGTTATCTTGGTTGGTGAGATGAGAGATACAGATAGTGTAGATTTGGCATTGCATGCTGCCAATACAGGGCACTTGGTATTCTCTACTCTGCATACATTAGATGCTAAAGAGACCATTAATCGTATTGTTGGTATGTTCCCAAAAGAGGAGCAAGATAGAATACGAACATCATTATCCTCTGTATTGGCAGGTGTTGTATCTCAACGATTAATTAAGAGACGAGATGGTGGTCGTGTAGCAGCAACAGAGATTATGGTTCAGACAGCTAGAGTTAAAGAGCTTATAGCAGAGAATAGAGACTTTGAAATTATTGATGCTATTGAAGAAGGTAAGGATATATATCGTTCTCAGAGTTTTGATCAGCACTTATTGGAGTTGACAGATAAGAGAATTATTAGTAAAGAAGTCGCATTGAGTAATGCTACTAGACCGTCAGATTTAAAGTTAAAGCTTGATGGAGTTGGAAGAGGTGGAGCAAAAACTAAATTTGATGATGCATATGCTGATGAGTTAGATGCATTTGACTTCAAAGAGGAGTAGTTTATTGGCTTTTTAGCTTTTAGATGATATAATCCCGCCTTATTTTAAACAAAAAGGACTAACAATGTTAGAAGGTATTATTAGAGAGAGTATCGGTAAGCGTGATGCAAAGCAGCTTAAAAGAGATGGTTATCTAATCGCTAATATCTATGCTAAAGGCGTAGAGAATATTAATGCTGCGTTTAAGCGCGGAGATTATATAAAAGCGGTAAGAGCCAAAGAGGCATTAACACTGGACATCAAAGTAGGTGATACAGAGTTAAAGGTTGTGGTTCAAGAGTACCAACTTCACCCAGTAAATGGTGACATCTTGCATGTTGATTTGCGTGTAGCAGTTCCAGGTGTTATTACTAATTATTTAATTCCAGTAACAATGACTGGAACTCCAAAAGGTTTGAAAAACAAAGGTGTATTGGTATTGAATAAAAAGCGTTTGAAGCTTCGTGGAGCTATAGAGAGTATGCCACAAAAATTTACTATAGATGTAACAGACTTGGATAAAGATGAGTCAATCTTGATTAGAGATATTGATACTCCTGAAGGTTGCCAGATGATGGATAGAGCTACAGTATCTGTCTGTGGTGTAATCAAAGCAGGTTAATTGATGCTTTTTGTTGGTTTAGGTAATCCTGGATCAACATATGAGATGACCCGCCATAATATTGGTTTTAGGGTCATTGACAAGCTAGTCTCCAACTTAGGGGCTAGAGATATAAGTAAATCTACATTTTATGGCAAGCTTTTTCGTCATGGAAGTCTATTTTTCCTCCAACCAACTACTTTTATGAATCTATCTGGCAAAAGTGTATTAGCAGTAAAACATTTTTTCAAGATAGAGTTAGATGATATTGTTGTTATTCATGATGATATTGACTTGCCTTTTGGAGCAGTAAGGTTCAAAAGAGGTGGAGGACATGGTGGACATAATGGTTTAAAGTCTATAGACTCTATAATTGGCAGAGAGTATATCCGTGTTAGAGTTGGTGTGGGTAAGCCAGAGTATAAAAGCCAAGTTTCTGATTTTGTACTGCATGACTTTTCTGAAGAAGAGGAGAAAGATTTAGATAGATTAACTCTATATCTTACAAATATCTGTCAAAAGATACCCACTACAACATTAAATCAAAT
>DAOUPF010000436.1 GCA_030626265.1 Sulfurovum sp. | reverse complement strand
TAAAACTTGACATTTTCATATTATATGAAAAGGAGGATTAGGTAGTGATTAGACTCATACCATCCTCCTCATCTCATTCTCAGTCAAGGTAGCTATACCTAAGCTTTCAGCCTTAGCCAGCTTAGATCCAGCATCCTCACCATATATCACAAAGTCTGTCTTTTTACTCACCGAGCCACTGACTTTGGCTCCTAGCTTCTCTAACATCTCTTTGATAACTGTGCGACTCATAGACATAGAACCTGTAAGTACCACAGTTTTATCTTTAAATGAATTTTCTAAAGCTTCTACTTTTTCTTCCACCGTAGGCTTGACCATGTCAAATAACTTTAGTACAAATTCATGATTGACCCTCATAAACTCTAGTAGTGAGTTTGCCATCTCTTCGCCTATGCCGTCTATAGCTATGATATCCTCTAGCTTTGCATCTACTATGCCTAGCCCAAACTCGAGAGCTAGAGACTTACTGGCTACCTCTCCTATATGCTCTATGCCCATGGCAGAGATTAGTCTGTATAGTGGTGTACCTTTGGTATCTGATATAGCATCTAGTAGCTTGGTTATCCTCTTCTCTTTGAAGCCCTCCATACCCTCCATATCTTCTGGCTTTAGGTGGTATAGCCCTAATATATCATCTACCAGGCCCTTGGTTACCAGTATCTCTACTATTTTAGAGCCTAGTCCGTCTATATTCATGCAACTTTTTTTAGCAAAGTGGATTATGGAGTTGACTACTCTAGCTGGACAATCTAGATTTTGACATTTAATCAGCGTACCCTCATCTAGTACTTCACTCTGACATGTAGGACAGGTAGTCGGTCGCTCTATGGCTACTTCTGTCCCATCTCTCCTATCATCTAGTACCTTGGTAATCTTAGGTATAACATCACCTGAACGGATGAGTATGACGGAGTCTCCTACCATCAACCCTTTGCGTTCTATCTCGTCAAAGTTGTGTAGGGTAGCTCTGGCTATGATATCGCCCTCTACCTCTACAGGTTCTACCTCTGCTACGGGAGTGATGACTCCTGTTCTGCCTACTTGCAAGGTGATAGCATTGACCTTAGTTACTTTCTCTACAGCAGGGAACTTGTAAGCACACATCCATTTAGGTACTTTTACTGTGTATCCTAGGTCCTCTTGTAGAATCACCTCATCTACCTTGATGACCATACCATCCATCATCACAGGTATTTCGTCACGTAAGGCTATGAGCTTATGATAAAAAGTTTCTATCTCTTCGATACCGGAACACTCTTGCACATGAGGAGGTTCTAAAAACCCTAACTCATAGACAAAATCCATCTTTTTGGAAAGTTTTGACTGTGTTAAAGTGTTTTCACCCAAACCCCAAGGGTAAAATACCAACCTTCGTTTTGCTGTGACTGAAGAGTCTAACTGTCTAAGACTTCCTGCTGCGGCATTACGGGGGTTTGCAAAAACCTGTTCGCCCTCGTTCAGTCTCTCTTTGTTGATGATCTCAAAATCATCTTTACGGATGACC
>DAOUPF010000193.1 GCA_030626265.1 Sulfurovum sp. | reverse complement strand
ATAACTCCGCTCTCCTCGTCCAGTCTGCTCGATAACATAAGGGATATAGCTCATAATGAACCTTTGTATTAAATTTGAGTCAAAAGCTTGGGGCTTCTCAATCAAGTTTAATTGACAGAGAGGAGATATCTACTCTCTGTCAATATATAGTTTTATGATTACGATTGTTGTTTGTCAAGTCCTAATAACTTGCCAAATAGCTTATCTTCTATCATGCCCATTTTTATAGCAGGAATTAGGTTATTTTTCTTGTAGTGCTCTAGTACATCTTCTGGCTTTTGTCCTGCCATCATCGCCTCATAATAGAGTGCTTGATGTACCTCTTGGTCATCTACAGTTATCTTTTCAGCTTTTGCAAGAGCGTCTACTATGAAAGTAGCTTTAACACTGCTAAGAGCATCTGCTCTAGACTCTTCTCTAAGTGCCTCTAGCTTTTTGTTATCTTCTTGTATCTCTTTTATCTCTTCAGCTTTCATGCCTTGTGCTTTACCATTGACAAGATTATCAATCTCTTGCTCTACAATGTTTTCTGGTAAGTCAAAGTCATATGCAGCTACTAGAGCTTCTAAAAGAGTTGGCTTTAGCTCATCGTTATAAAGCTTAGATACTTTCTCTGTGATTATCTGCTCTGCTGTTCTCTCTTTGAGAGTCTCTACAGTTGCATCATCTTGATTTGTAATCTTTTTAGCAAGTTCATCACTCATCTCTGACTCAGATTTAACTTTGATATCTTTTAGCTTGACATCAAACTCTGTATCTTTGCCTTTGAGGTTCTCTGCTTGTTAAGTATCTGGAAACTTTAGCTTGATTCTCTGCTCTTCACCAGCTTTCATACCTATCATCTGATCTTCAAAACCTTCGATAAACTGGTTTGACCCAATCTCTAGTTCAAAGTCATCAGCCTTGCCACCCTCGAATGCTTCACCATCCAAGAAACCTTCAAAGTCAAATACCGCAGTATCTCCTTTTTTGAGTGCTCTTTTAGTAGTGATACTCTCTAGAGGTGCTGACTGTTTTGCTAGGTCTGCCATTCTCTCATGTACCTCTTTGGTAGATGCTGTTGGATGATCAAATGATGGTACAACTTTCTCATAATCCTTAATCTCAATTGTCGGTCTAAGGCATAGCTGTATCTCAGCTTCTACTGCATCTTCATTTCTATCATATTTTTTAAATAGTGGCTCACCAAGCATATCTTCTTGCTTGAGACCCTCATCTTTGAAAGCTTTATCTATAGCTCCTCTGATCGCTTCACCCTCTGCATCTTGTACTAGTTGCTCACCATGCATTTTTTTGACAATATGAGCTGGAACCTTACCTTTTCTAAAACCATCTACTTTCATATTCTTCCCTGCTTCTAGGGCGAGAGTATTGATCTTAGCATCTATATCACTCTTTGGGAATGTAGCAGATACCAAAATATTGGCACTGTCTATCTTTTTTGTTGTAACTTTCACTGCTTTCCTTTGTAGGCGTATATTACGCACATTTATAATCCCGTGATTTTAGCGAAATAATGATAAAGAGTTGCAATCGTGCTTATATATGGTATACTTTTGCCAATAAATAAATTTGTGGATATGCTTATGAATAAAGAAAAAGAGTTTGAACAAACCATCACCAAAATGCTAGAACTTCTAGGTGAAGACCCTAGTAGAGAGGGACTCCTAAAGACACCTAGTCGTGTAGTAAAAGCCCTAAGATTTCTCACAGAGGGATACGACCAAGATCCAAAAGAGATACTAAATCAAGCTCTATTTAGTAGTAGTAACGATGAGATGGTGCTAGTGAGGGATATAGAGTTTTACTCCATGTGTGAGCACCATATGCTTCCTATCATAGGACGGGCTCATGTAGCATATATCCCCAATGGCAAAGTAGTAGGACTGAGCAAGATACCACGCATAGTCAATGTATTTGCCAGAAGATTACAGATCCAAGAGCAGATGACAGAGCAGATAGCAGACGCTATATCCCAAACCATCAAACCAAAAGGCGTAGCTGTAGTACTACATGCTAGACATATGTGCATGGAGATGAGAGGAGTACAAAAGATAAACTCCACAACAGTCAGCTCCGCTCTGAGAGGACTATTCAAAAGTGACGAGAGAACTAGAAGTGAGTTTTACAATCTGATTAATACTCAGACACCATCAAATTTTTAATCATATATGATTTGCTTCTGTATCAATACTTATTCGATATAACTAGCGGAAAATATATTCCGCGCATCTCCTAATAGCCAGGTATATATATATACGGAGCCTCTCTTCTCTCTATCATCGGACTTATATAGTTACGATTAGGCTCACCTCTACATTCTCTCTCTCCACTATGCCATCCACGACGATAATTTGAATCACTATTATATTTTTCCCTATTTCGCTTATATCTTCTATTGGTAGTACTACAACCATCTTTATATCCTTGTTCATAGGAGCTACGAGATAAAGTTGTGCGTGAAGATCTTTTCTGTTTTTCTGGTTCTCTTTTTATAGTTTGCTTGGGTTTTCTTTTACATTTACGGAAACCCTCATCCCATGATTTTCGGTAAGACTTTGATGTTTTATAAAATTTCTTATTTTTAGTCATTTTACTCTTAGCACTTTTACATCCATCTTTATATCCACTCTCACGCAGAGACTTTTTACGCTTGATCTCTGCACGACAGACTCTCTCTCCTCTCTCTAGTCCTAACAGATAGGGATGGTCACTTCTCTGCTCCTGAGTCATATCCACACTGCGAATCTTCTGCATGGCTATATCACATCCTGTCCTGTAACCATTTTGATAGGAGGTAACCGTTTTTAGTATTGCCTTATCTTCTTCTGCACGCACTTGTACTGCACTTTTTTCTGTACTTGCTTTTGCTGATATAGACTCTTTTGAACTAAACTGTATCTTATAGATACCCACAGCAATCACTGCAAAAAGGACAACTATGAGTATATTCACTGGCTTAACCATGGTCTCTCCTTCATATATGTAGAACCATTTTAGATAGCTCTTCTCTATTCATCTTTTTTCCCATACTCTCTCTTCGCATCATCTGCCACCATCAACTCCTCATCATAACTGTTATTCACAACATAAGGTTTTAAAGATTTCATAGGTGCATCATACGCATTGTGACTCCACTCATCACTCAACACCTCAGCCTGCTTCATTACCATCTTGATTGCTTCTAACTGTTGGTCAGGTGGGTACTTAAATCTTCTTAGGATAATACGTATCATATTTCTCATCTTTGCTCTCACTGACTCACGCTTCTGCCAGTCTACACTCACAGAGTTTCGTAGTTTCTTCGTAAGCTCTATGGCAATATTCTTGAGTATCTCATCGCCCATCTCTCTCATGGCTGACTCATTCTCTGCCAGTGCATCATAAAATGCCAATTCATCAAAGTTAAGCCCTAGCTCTTCACCGTGTTTGTTTGCTTGTGCAAAGTCCTTAGCCATCTCTATAAGCTCTTCTATGACCTTGGCTGTCTCTATGGCTCTGTTATGATACTGGGTCAGTGTTGCCTGTAGTCTGTCACTAAATTTCTTCTCTTGTACGACATTGGTTCTGGTCTTGGCTTTTATCTCATCTCTCAACAGGCGTTCTAGTAGCTCCACCGCCAAGTTCTTATGTTCCATAGCTGCTACATCTTCCAAGAACTCATCAGAGAGTATCCCTATGTTGGGCTTGTCCAGTCCTACCAGAGAGAAGATATCTTCCACACCCTCTGACACTACGGCATTGTCAATGATCTGCTTAATGGCTTTATTTGGATCATCTGTTTTCCCGGGTGTTCT
>DAOUPF010000285.1 GCA_030626265.1 Sulfurovum sp. | reverse complement strand
TGTTTACGAGAATACTCATTATTTCTCTCCTTTTGCTGCTGCTACTGCTTTTGCTGCACCATCACCCAAATCATCACCGACGATAAGGTTATCAATATTTGCATTTTTCAAGATCTCAGCCGCCTCTGGTGCATTTGTACCATCAAGTCTTACGATTACTGGGACATTTACATCGGTAATCTTAGTCGCTTCTATAATTCCATTTGCGATTCTGTCACATCTAACGATTCCACCAAAGATGTTTACAAATATCGCTTTAACATTTGGGTTTTTGAGGATAATCTCAAAACCTTTTGCAACTGTCTCAGCATTGGCAGATCCACCAACATCTAGGAAGTTTGCAGGTGTTCCACCCATGTAGTTGATAGTATCCATCGTACCCATAGCAAGACCAGCACCGTTGACCATACAACCAATCTCACCATCGAGTGCTACATAGCTAAGACCATATTTGCTAGCTTCTAGCTCATCTGCATCCTCTTCTGTGAGGTCTCTCATCTCTGCAATGTACGGCTGTCGTCCAAGTGCAGAGTTGTCAAAGCCCATCTTACCATCTAGTGCGATAAACTCACCAGAACCAGTCTTGACTAGTGGGTTGATCTCTATCATCTCTGCATCAGTATCCATATATACTTTGTAGATAGATGCTGCAAATTTCATGATATTTTTCTGCTCTGCTTTATCTGTGATACCAAGACCAAAGATAAGCTCTCTAGCATGGAAACCTTGGAAGCCGATAGCTGGGTCTATCTCTATCTTGATAATCTTCTCTGGGGTATTCTCTGCAACAGTCTCGATATCCATACCACCCTCTGTAGAAGCCATGATGATAGGCATCTCTGCAGCACGGTCAAGAACTACTGAGAAGTAAAGCTCATCTTTGATGTCAGCTCCATCTTCGATATATACTTTGTTGACCAATTTACCCTCTGGGCCAGTCTGGTGAGTAACTAGAGTCATACCAAGAATCTCATCAGCTAACTCTCTAACCTCTTCTATAGATTTAGCTAGCTTAACACCACCACCAAGTCCTCTACCACCTGCATGTATCTGTGCCTTTACGACCCAGATAGGTCCGCCTAGCTCTTTTGCATTCTCTACAGCTTCGTCTACTGTATTTGCTATGATTCCTTTAGGTGTCGGTACACCGTACTTTTGAAATATCTGTTTAGCCTGATACTCATGAATATTCACAGTTGCTCCTTTAAAATAAGTAACAGAATTATACGACTTTGTATAGGAATTTTTAATTAATAATAGCCTTTTGTAACACCAAAGATAAACTTTGGTAAATATCTACACAATATAATTATCATAAGGTTATCTGGAGAAACATATATTTATACCAGAACATCTAGAGAGTTCATTGAGATTGTACTCAAAAAACTCAATATAAAGAAATGCAGCTATTTATAAATAATATTCTCTACCATTTCTCTTCACCTCTTAGATAGGCATCTATAGAGATTGCTGAATCTTTACCCATACCCATAGCTAAAATTACAGTAGCTTGACCTAGTGTGATATCACCACCTGCCCATACTTTACTTTTGGTTGTTTTTCCTGTTTTTGGGTCTGCTTTTATATTGCCCCACTCATTTAACTCTAATCCTTTAGTGACATTAGTTAAAAGTGGATTTGCAGAGGTTCCTATAGAGATAATTGCTAAATCGCAATCCAAATACTTATGTTCTCCTTCTACTGGTATAGGTCTCCGCCTTCCTCCCTCATCAGGCTCTCCAAGTTCCATTACTTGACAGCTAAGACCAGCCAATTTTCCCTCTGCTGCTCCAATAAACTCAATAGGAGATGTCAAAAATTCAAACTCTACACCCTCCTCTTCTGCATGATGAATCTCTTTTGCCAATGCTGGAGACTGCTCTTTTGTTCTTCTATATACAATTTTTACGCTTTTTGCCCCTAATCGTAAAGCTGTTCTAGCTGCATCCATCGCGACATTACCAGCACCCAAAATAAGAACATTTTTCCCAGGTATAATAGGTGTATCATAATATGGAAACTCTGATGCTTTCATCAAGCTGGCTCTTGTCAAATACTCATTGGCACTAAAAACTCCATTCAAATCTTCTCCAGGAATCCCTAGGAAATTTGGTGTACCAGCACCAACTGCTACAAATACTGCATCATAGCCATACTCTTCTAGTAATTCATCGATATCATAAGTTCTTCCAACTACACTATTTAGTTTGATTTCAACACCTAAATTATCTAGTTGTTCTAGCTCATGTGCAACAATATCTTTTGAAAGTCTAAACTCTGGAATACCATAAAGTAAAACCCCACCAGCTTGATGAAGTGCTTCATAAATCGTAACTTTATGCCCCTTTTTAGCCAACTCTCCAGCTACTGTAATTCCTGCTGGACCAGAACCAACAACAGCTACTTTTTTACCTGTACTTGCAAGCATATTTATTTTAGGTTTGACACCACTTGCTCTAGCCCAGTCTGCGATATACATCTCAAGATTACCGATACCAACAGCTGGTTTGCCTTTTTTGTCATTTTTGACGATACAGACCTCTTCACATTGTATCTCTTGTGGACAAACTCTACCACAAACAGCAGGCAAGGCTGTAGCTTTCCAGACTGTATCTATGGCACCATTTAAGTCATGGTTGATTATTTGATCTAAAAACCCAGGAATATCAATCCCCACTGGACATCCAGCAACACAAGCAGGATCCTTACATTGTATGCATCGTGCAGCTTCATACTGTGCCTCTATCAAGCTATATCCTAGGGATACTTCCTCAAAATAGTTAGCTCGTTGTCTTGGATGACGCTCAGTCATCTCCT
>DAOUPF010000162.1 GCA_030626265.1 Sulfurovum sp. | reverse complement strand
AGGATGCTCCATAAGGATAATACTATTATTAGAGGTTCTCTTATGCTTTTAATTTACGAATAAATAATCCTACAAATATAAATAACAATGCCACAATTATAATAGGCTTTGGAATCGCATCAAAAAATACCCATGACCAAAAAATAGCAAACATAGGTATGAGATATGATACTTGTGACATGAACTGTACACCTACTTTTTGTACTAGGTTTATGCGTATGATAGAGGCAGAGGCTGTTGGGATGATGGCTAGATAGATGATGGCTAAAAAAGTATATGAGAATATCGAGAAATTTTCCAATGGCACAAACACTACAAAAGGCAACATCACTACTGTAGCTGTGATGAACATGGAGCTAGAGCATATGATGGTGTGTATATGGGATATCTTTCTTATCAAAAAGCCAGAGACTATATAGCCAATGACGGCTATAAGTATTGCTACTTTGCCATACAAGCTATCTCTGTTGCCATCGAGAAAATCATTCCCTAGCAATATAAATACACCTATGAAGCCCAAGACAACACCTATGAGTTTATACATAGTAATCTTTTCGTCATGAGTAACAAAGTGTGACATAATAAGTGCTACAAGTGGACCGACAGCTAGCATTACCGCAGTGCTACTAGCACTAACATACTGCTGTCCCCATGAGATGAGATAAAATGGCATGGCATTGTTGAGGATACCTATGAGTAGTAGGACCCTCCAAGTCTTCATGTCTCTTGGAAATGATAGTCTCTTGTAAAATACAAAAAAGAGTAAAAAAATAGATGCTATACTAATCCTAGCAAATGCTATAATAAATGGGTGAAAACTGGAGAGTGCAAACTCTATACCTACAAATGCACTACCCCATATAGCAGATAGTATCATGAGAGAAAAGTAGTCTACAAATGTAGGGGTCTGTATAGTTTTCAAAATAGTTCCAGAAGCAGTGATACTATTAGCTTGATAGCTAGAGCAGATAATAGTACTTTGAGTATGAGTACAAACTTCTTGCCATCTATCTTGTCTCTGAGCTTCGTACCTGCATAAGAGCCAGTAACGGCACCTATAATCATAGCAGTCAAAATCCAAATATAATCAAAAAATACAAATCCAAAAAAGATAAATACAAAGACCTTGAGAGTATGAGTGATACTCATGAGAGCAGCACCTGTGGCTACTACTATATCTTTGTCTTCGTAGTCTTTGAGTAGTAGGCTCATAGTCAGGGGACCTGTTGCACCTACTACGATGGAGAGCCCTGTCTGAAAAAATCCAGCCAAGAAGTAGCTCTCATATCGCTTTACTCTTTTGTTGAATGATTGGCTCCAAAGTGATAGCAAGATATATATGCCAATGAATAGTGGAACAAACTTGAGAGATATGAGATAGAGTATAGAAGCAAAAAACCCGATACCTAGTATGGAACCTGCTAAAAACTTTGGGATGACTTCTGTTTTTATACTTCTATATCCAAATACGGCACGAGAGAGGTTGCTAGACATCTGAGTCATACCATGGACTGGGATAAGGGCATTGAGAGGTAAAAATGTAGGAAGTATAGCTACAAGCATCATACCTCCACCAATGCCAACAACTCCAGCAACTGTAGAGGTAAAGAGAGTTATCAGCCCTAAGAGGAGTTCAGTAGGCATTATGCTTGATCAAATACCATTTTGATACTATCACCCTCTTTTACATTCATACCAAACCAGTCTACTGTAATGTTTTTAAACGGTAGTGAATTGATATTTTGTTGGAGTACCTGCTTGTCATTTAGCATGACTCGTAGGAGTCCTTTTTTTCTACCTTTAAATCTCAGAGTTGTTAGCTCTTTTTTAGCTGTGTCTACATCTATGAGGCTAGGGTAGTACCACTCTATAGCTTCATCTGCTTCTATCTGTATATAAGTTGGCTCTTTTTTGACTAGTAGTGATGCATGTACTTTTGAAGCTACTTTTTTACCTTCAAAATAACATTTGAATGCAGTGAGTACTCCTCTGAGTACATTTCCAGCAGCAAAGAACTCTTTTTTGCTTGTCTGAAAGTTTTGTGAGACAAATACAGAGTTGTTGTGTAGGTTAAACTCATCAAATGATTTTCTCATCACAGTACTCTCTGGTGTGAAGTTGCCAGAAAATATAACACCATCACACTCTATAGTCTCCTCTTTGCCATTTTTGGAGATGGTTACAGAGCTTACCTATTTGTTCTCTCCTGTAATCTTGGATATTTGTGTGCCTGTATGAACAGGAGTTTTCAGGATATACTTGGCAAAAGGCTTTAGTATACAAAAGCTATCTATTCTATCCTATTTTTCTATGATAGCCACTACCTCTATGCCAGCATGTCTCGCAGTCATGAGAGCAGAGAAGCTTACTATCTCAGAGCCTACTATGACAGCCTTTTTAAATGGGGCTCTCTTTTGTAGATAGACAAATCGTTGTAGTGCTCCTGTGGTTATGATATTTGGACTTCTAGTACCTGATACTAGCTGTGATGGGCGTGGAATCTCTCTAGCTCCAAGGGCAAGTATAGTCCGTTTGGCTCTGTAGAGCTTGATACCATCTGGAGTACTAAATACCAATACATCATCATTTATCTTGGTAAGAGTTGACAATAATTGGATATTTATCTGATAGTCATTAGCTTTTTTTGCAAGCTTTCTAGAGTAGTCAGGACCAGATAGGAGTCTCTGAAACTCAAATATACCAAATCCAAGGTGTCCACAGTGTCTAGGTGTTCCTCCTGCTTCATCCTCTCTCTCAAATACAATCAAGTCTCTATGCCCCAACTTGGATAGCTCTATAGCTGCTGCAATCCCAGCTGGTCCTGCTCCTATGATGGCTATTTCAATATCTATTATGTTTTCATCATTCATGATTTGTTTGCCTCATTTTTTGCTTCATTCTCACATATCTCAGATACTGCTGATACGCAGTTGAATCCTTGGCATCTACCCATAGTAGCTCTGGTTCTTCTCTTTAGTCCACCCATTGTACCAGCTGATGTATCACCATGACAGGCATTTTTGATCTCTCTATCGGTCACTAATTCACAGTGGCAGATGACTTTTCCATAACCTTCTGTTTGGTAATCTCTAGTTTTAAACTCAGAGATATTTGGTACAGTATAAGGATTCTCTTCAGTAGTTACTGGCTCATATCTCTTGTCATTTAGCTCAAATACATGTTTGGCAAGTCCTAAAGCAGAGGTGAGTCCAGTCGAGCGGATACCACCTACAGTGATCCAGTTTTTGTCATCATTGATACCCACTCTATAGTATGTCTCATCAGATGCTGGACGAAGCCCTGCAAAAGTAGCTACTACACTATGATCTTTAAGAGCTGGAAGCATTTCAAAAGCTTTGTCTTTTAAGTCTTGTAGAGTATCACCTATAGTAATGCTATCTGTTTTGCTCTCTTGGTCTTCGGCTGTTGGACCTACTAGGATATTGCCAAATGCAGTTTTGGTGATGACTACACCTTTGGTTCGCTTGGTTGGAACTGGCAGTATGATTGAGTCTACCAAATCATAAGCAGTCTCATCAAATATGACAAACTGACCTTTCCTTGGGATGATTTTGAAAGCCTCTTTGCCTCCAATCCTATCTACGATATCACCATATAGTCCAGCTGCATTTATAACTATCCGTGCTTTGATAGGTTTTTGTGCAGTCTCTATCTCCCAGTACTCACCATTGAAATGACCACTTTTTACCTCATGAGAAAATGCTGTCTTCCCACCAGCTTGTATACCTTTGGTTAGGTATGCTAGTGGTGTGCTCCATGCATCGATCACTGCCTCACCATGTACTATGATAGCACCTTAGGCACTAGCAGAGAGATTTGGCTCTTTTTTGAGGACTTGTTGGGCTGTAATGATGTCAAGTTCAGCTACACCATTACCTAAACCTTTTTGCAATATGCTATCTAGTTTGTCTAGTTGTTCATCGTTCCATGCTACTACCATGGCAGTGGTTTTTAGAATGGGGAGTTTGAGGTCTTCTCTGATCTTTAGGTACTCTGCGTAGCCTCGTTTGACACATTCAAGTTCTAGAGTCTCTGGTGGGGCATCGAAGCCAATATGGAGTATGGCACTATTGCCTTTGCTGGCACCCTCTAGTATATCGTTATCTTTTTCGACAAGGACAGTTTTTGCACCTTGTTCACAAAACTCTTTAAATATAGCAGTACCTACGATACCACCACCAATCACGGCTATGTCAAAAACTTCATCATCTTTAAAATCAGAAGTTTTGATAGGAAATAGGTTGTTTAAATCTATGAAGTCCAAGGTTGGCTCCTTAAGTAATTATATAAATTATAATATACTCTTTTATGACTTAAAATATATAGGAGTTAGCTGCCTATTTTTGGTCTTTAGATTCATTTTTAAGTTTCT
>DAOUPF010000069.1 GCA_030626265.1 Sulfurovum sp. | reverse complement strand
TTAACACCTCCATTATGTAAACTAAGATAATCTATCCTAGTGACTAAATTTCACTATTTTATATTATAAAAAGGGAAAAAGATGGCAGTAATGACAGCTCCAGCAAACACTTCAGTGTGGGTTGATACTGATGTATGTAAAGCTTGTGACAGATGTGTAGATGTATGCCCGGCAGGTGTATTGGCAATGGTAGCAGAGCCTACTTCTACACTAGGTGCAATGATAAGCGTGGTAGTACCAGAGGATTGTATAGGATGTAATGAGTGTGAGCTTATATGTCCAGATTTTGCAATATTTGTTGCAGATAGAAAAGAGTTTAAGTTTGCTAAGTTAACTGATGAAGCAAAAGTTAGAGCACAGGCGATTATTGATAACAATCATAGACTGCCTGCTGGCTATTAAGGAGAGTATGAATGGAAACTAGAGAAGTAATATCAACTGGTAATGAGCTATCAGCAATGGCAGCTGTTGACGCTGGATGTATGTTTTTTGGAGGATATCCACTAACACCATCAAGTGAAGTAATGCATGTTATATCTGACTTGCTACCGGCAGTAGGCGGAGTTTCAATACAGATGGAAGATGAGATCGCAGGAATATGTGCGGTTATCGGTGCATCAATGAGTGGGCAGAGAGCCTTGACTGCTACATCAGGCCCTGGTATATCACTAAAAGCTGAAAACCTTGGACTTGCTCAAATGGCAGAAGTACCTTTAGTATGTGTAAATGTCATGAGAGGTGGTCCATCAACTGGTCTTCCTACTCGTGTATCACAGGGTGATGTCGCTCAAGCAAAAAATCCAAGCCATGGTGATTATCGTTCTATCACATTATGTGCTGGTAGTTTGGCTGAGTGTTATACAGAGACTGTTAGAGCATTTAACTTGGCTGATAGATTTATGCAGCCAGTGTTTGTACTACTAGATGAGACTTTAGGTCACATGCATGGTAAAGCAGACCTTCCTACACAAGAGGCTGTAAAAGCTGGAATCGTTCCTAGAAAAACATTTGATGGGCCTGCTGAAGAGTATTTCCCATATGAGTGTGGCCCAACAGAGCCAGCAACTCTAAACCCAATGTTTGAGGGTTATAGATATCACTTTACAGGTCTTCACCATGATAGAAAAGGTTTCCCAACAGAGGAGATTGAGACTTGTAGAAAACTAATCCAGAGACTTGATGATAAGGTTACTGCACATGTAGATGAGCTTGAGTCTTTTGAAGAGTTTATGTGTGATGATGCAGAAGTCCTTATAGTAGCATATGGTTCAGTATCACTAGCTGCAAAAGAGGCTATCAGACACCTCAGAGCAGATGGTATCAAAGCTGGTTTATTTAGACCTATTACGCTATGGCCATCACCAGAAGCAAAGATCAAAGAGTACACAGATAAGATCAAAGATGTTCTTGTTGTTGAGCTTAACATTGGTCAGTATATGGATGAAGTTCAGAGAGCATCAGGTAGACTTGATCTTAAAGGACTATATAAAGTAAATGGTAGACCAATCTCTCCATATGAGATTGCAAATGAAGTAAAGGCGGTATTCTAAAATGGCATTTAATTATAATCAGTACCTAAGAATGGAAAAGATGCCAACACTATGGTGTTGGGGTTGTGGTGATGGTGTTATCCTAAAGGCATTTATCAGAGCTGTTGAGAAGATGGGTTGGACTCAAGATGAGGTATGTGTAGTATCTGGAATTGGATGTTCTGGAAGATTCTCTTCATATGTTGACTTCAATACTATCCATACTACTCATGGTCGTACAGTAGCATATGCAACTGGTGTAAAGCTGGCAAATCCAGATAAACATGTTATCTGTGTAGCAGGTGATGGTGATGCATTAGCAATTGGTGGTAACCATACAATCCACGGATGTAGAAGAAACATAGATATGACTATGATAGTTATCAATAACTTCATTTATGGTCTTACTAATTCTCAGACATCTCCAACTACTCCACAAGGTATGTGGACAGTAACACAAAAAGCTGGTAATATCGATCCAACATTTGATGCGTCTGCTTTGGCTATCGCAGCTGGTGCATCATTTGTAGCAAGAGAAAATATCACAGCGCCTAAGAAGCTAGAGAAAGTATTTGTCAAGGCGTTTGAGCATAAAGGCTTCTCTTTTGTAGAAGCACTCTCTAACTGTCATATCAACTTGGGAAGAAAAAATAAAATGGTATCAGCTATGGATAATCTTAATTGGATTGATAATATTACTATGCCAAAAGCTAAGTATGATAAATTGACTGAAGAAGAGCAGTTGAACCTATTACCAACAGGTATCTTACATCAAAATGAAAATGCTGATGAGTACTGTGAGCTATATGGTAGAATCCAAGCTGCTCACCAGGGTGGTGCGAAAATCACTCAAGATGATTTTGAGAAAAAGATATAAGGAGACACAATGGCACGAACTTTAATGAGATTTACTGGTGTTGGTGGACAAGGTGTTCTTCTAGCAGGTGAGATATTTGCAGCAGCGAAAATCAAATCTGGTGGTCATGGACTAAAGACTGCAACTTATACTTCACAGGTGCGTGGAGGCCCAACGGTTGTGGATATTACTCTTGATGATAATGAGATATACTATCCGTATGCAAATGATGGTGAGATTAGCTTTATGCTATCAGTAGCAGATGTAAGCTTCCAGTCATTTAAAAATGGGGTACAAGAGGGCGGTATCATAGTTATAGAGCCAAATCTTGTAAACGCTAGCGAAGAGGATAGAAAAAAGTGGAAAATCATTGAGATACCTATCATTACTATCGCTAAAGAAGAGGTAGGAAATGTGATTACTCAATCAGTAGTAGCTCTTGCAATTGCTAATAAATTTATGAATGCAATTGACAAGAAAGTATTGATAGATACTATGCTCAGCAAAGTACCTGCAAAAGTACATGATATCAACCTAAAAGCATATGATTTAGGTGAAAAATATGCTATAGAGCAAGGCGCTTAATACCTAATGCTCCTATTCTCAAGCTCTTTGCTTGGGGATATGCTATATCTTCAATTTCCATTATTCAAACATATTACAGTATAATCTACACAATAAATTTATAACATAGGGAAAACTATGAAACTACTACTAATCGGTGCAGGCAATATGGGTGGTGCTATGTTGGTTGGTTTGGATAGATATGATATCACAGTTGTTGAGGCTTATGCTCCTAGACAAGAGGAGTTACGAGGGTTATATCCTGATATAGCTATATTAACTGAGATTCCTTCTCTTGATGGATTTGTAGTTATTTTGGCTATCAAGCCTCAAGCTCTAAGTGTTCTATCGTGTAGTGGCGAAGCGGAGGCTGTAGTATCTATACTAGCAGGTACTCCACTGAGCAAGATACAAGAAAAAGTCACTGCCAAGGCATATATCCGTGCTATGCCAAATATTGCAGCTCTAAAACAAAAGTCAGTCACTTCGGTGTGTGGAGATGAGTCTTTCAAAGATGAGGCATTAGAGATACTTTCATCTATTGGTAAAGCTATCTGGCTAGATAGTGAAGCACAGCTAGATATCGCTACAGGGATAGGTGGTTCTGCTCCTGCGTGGATAGCACTAGTAGCTGAGGCTCTGAGTGATGGTGCTGTAAACATAGGCTTGCCTCGGGATAAGAGCTATGAGTATGTAGCAGCACTTATGGATGGCATGGGAGCTCTACTAGCAGAGGAGCACCCAGCCATTATCAAAGATAAAGTCACCTCTCCAGGTGGTACTACTATCGCTGGTATTGCAGCGTTAGAAGAGGGTGGGGTGAGAGATAGCTTTATCCAAGCTATTGATGCTTGCTATATGAGAACTAAGGAGCTCTCGTAGGTTAGAGTATAGGCTCTTTTCTATGAGCTACTTGTCTTTTATAATTAAACTTTAGAGTAGATGACTCTTTGATACTTTTATACAAGAATGCCTTGGATAACTCTATACTCTCTTTCATATCATACCCAGAGGCTAGATGTGTAGCTATAGCAGAAGATAGTATGCATCCTGTACCATGAGTGTGTGTAGTGGAGAGTCTAGGTGTGCTTACCTTGGTTATCTCTAGTTTTTGAGATATTAGATAATCATTGGCAAAATTTTTGTCTGTACTATGTCCACCCTTTATAAGAATATTTTTAACTTTAAATTCCAAAAGATTTTTTGCCATATCTTTTATCTCATCTTCTTTGCCTAGATAGTTTGAATCCAACAAGGTATTTATTTCAGGTATATTGGGTGTAACTAAATCAACAATGGGAAAAAGAGTTGAAATCATGTTATTTATCGATGATGGATCTAGTAGAACTTTTCCACTAGTGCTTATAAGTATTGGATCTAGCACTATATTTTTTAGATTATATTTGTGTATGGTCTCTGTGACAACTTCAATAATATCAGTATTTACAAGCATACCTATCTTGACTGCATCTACCTCTATATCATCTAATATACTTTCCAGTTGGGATTGCAGTATATTTGGATTAGTAGGCTCTACGACTTTGACTCCTGTAGAGTTTTGTGCTGTTAGTGCGGTGATACAAGTAAAAGTATAGCCACCTAAGGTGTGTATAGTCTTGCTATCTACCTGTATACCGGCACCACCATAGTTGTCAGATCCTGCTATACTCAAGATAGTTGGAGTATAGTTATTGTTCATTCTTAAACATCTTTATGAGTTCTTTTGTCCTCTTTTTAGATACTTCACCATCATCCAAAACACCTGCTATCATTGCTATACCATCTGCTGATGCAGTATCAATAACTGACTGGATAGTATCTATATTTATACCACCAATAGCAACAATGGGATAGTCTACAGCCAAAGACCATCTCTTCAAATCATCTATCCCTACAGGGCTATAAACCATCTCTTTTGAGTTAGTTTTATATATAGGACCAATAGCTACATAAGAGGGTTCAATATCTAGTGCTATCTTTATCTCATCTGTAGTGTGAGTACTAATACCCAATCGAATATGAGCTTTGTGTATCGCTTCTATGTCTGCTTCTAGGATATCTTCTTGACCTAGGTGGATACCATAAGCCTTATGTTTTATAGCAAGTTCCCAAAAATCATTTACAAAGAGTCTAGCATTATATTTTTCTGAGACTTGAATGGCGGTTATAATCTCATTTTCTAATTTTGTATCTGTTATATTTTTGACTCTAATCTGTGCAGTTGTTATGCCACATTTGTATAGTGCCTCTAACTTATAAGCCCTATCTACCACTGGGTAAATCCCTAATGAAGATGTTCCACAATCTAAAAATTTCATCTTTTACCTTATTTAAATTGATGCCAAAATGGAGTACCCACTGTAGGAGTTGAGGGTGAAGCCATATCTCTCGTTTGCATTACTCCTGCTCGGTAGCTAAGTCGTCCAGCGTATACAGCATGTTTGAAGGCCTCTCCCATCATCATAGGATCTTGTGCCAATGCTACAGCAGAGTTTAGTAATACGCCATCAAATCCAAGCTCCATCGCCTCTATAGCATCAGATGGTTTACCTATACCAGCATCTACTATGAGTTGTAGATCAGGGAACTGCTTTCGGATTACTTTGAGAGTATAAGGGTTCATTAGCCCTCTGCCACTACCAATGGGAGAGCCCCAAGGCATCAGCGTGGTACATCCAGTATCAGCTAGTCTTTGAGCTAAAACTAAGTCATCAGTCATGTAAGGCAATACTCTAAAACCCTCATCTATCAAAACCTTGGTTGCTTCTATTAGTGCAAAAGGATCAGGCTGTAGGTTATATTGGTTGCCAATGACTTCTAGTTTTATCCAGTTAGTATCAAATACTTCTCTAGCCATCATTGCTGTAGTTATAGCCTCTTTGGCAGTATGACATCCTGCAGTATTTGGCAAAACTGTTACCCCTAACTCTTTGATAATATCCCAAAAAGGATTGTTCCCTTTATCTCCCTCTGATTGGCGACGAAGTGCTACGGTGACTATCTCTGCACCTGAAGCTTGGATAGTATTTTTCATGATCTCTGGAGAGGGGTACAGGGCTGAACCTATCATCAATCTACTATCAAACTCTTTGCCCTCTATTTTCCACTTGTCCTTCCTTTTGTCATTCATGTTAGCCTCCTTGTACTGGGCTTAGTATATCTATAGTGTCTCTATCTTTTATGATAGTTGTCTCATACTCTTTGAGTGAGACAAAAGTAGCATTTATAGCCACCGCACCCCATGTTGTACCATAGTCAAGTTTTGATAATAGCTCTTTGATATTTAGCCCTTCTTCTATATCTTTCATCTCGCCATTTATACTAATTGTTATCACTATATATCCCTTCTTTTAATGCTTTTTCTACTATAGCAGGAGCTAGTAGATAGCCATGTCTATAGAGTCCATTGATGCGTGTTAGTTTGTCAGAATTTTCTATGCGTGGTAGGTTGTCGCTAAATGCTGGACGGCAGTTTGTCTCTGTATTGACTATACGAGCCTCTCCGAAGCTTGGATGCATAGTGAATACTGCTGAGAGTAGCTCCATACTAGAGCGTACAGATAGTGGGCTATTATCTTCACTCTCTATCTCTGTAGCTCCTATAATGTATCGTTTTGATCCTGAAGATTGAGATAGCTTACAGTCTTTGCAGTAATCCAGTTCTATGCCCTCACACCCATTTCCACGAGGAACGATATATATCTTATATCTAGGATGAAGCAGTCTCGTAGGACGAGTAATATTTATCTCATTTGATTCTAGCCATATCACTTCACCTCTGACTCCTCGTAAATCAGAAAAATACTCTTTGGCTCCCAATCCACGAGAGTCAAATACCCAGTCATATGACTCTATTTTATCTTTTATATATATTTTGCCTGATTCAACTTTGTCTAC